>RGYX01000118.1 GCA_010031845.1 Verrucomicrobiota bacterium | reverse complement strand
AGAGAAACGGCTTTTCGATGGAATGAGACACTTGATTTGGCGGAAAAGCTCTACACCGCTGGTGAGTGGAAGCATGCGCAGGCAAAGTTTCGTTTGGTCATAGCTGAGTCCAGAGGACTCCCTTATGCCTCGGGCTATTATCGAAGAGCCCAGCTGGGTGCGGCCAAGTCCTTGGCCGGAGAAGCGCTCGACATGGAGAGGGTTGGCAAAACGGGGGAGGCGGCGATCTTGATGAAGCAGGCCGAGGAACTGGATCCCGAAAACCGGGCATTGTCAATCCAAGCGGCCAACCTGCAGGAGAAGTCGGTTCTTCAGGGAGGGGCCGTTGTGACGAATACCGTTGTGACGGAAGAGTTACTGACCCAAACGGCTGACATTAAAAAACTCCTTACTTTGGCAGATCAATTAACGGAAACCGGTCAGTACAGGGTTGCGCGGGAACGATTGAATGATGTTTTGCGCATCGACCCTTATAACCAGGCAGCCCGGGCAAAGATTGAGATTCTGGAGAAGAAGAGATTGCAGATTGCGGATACGCGATATCGTGCCAGTAGGGAGAAGGCGCTGGCTGAAGTAACGGAGGCATGGTTGCCTCCGCCCCCTGCGAAAGTTGATGCCAGAAGAGTGCGATCTTCGGGGGTTGCTAGCGGTTCGAATGCGGCCGAAGTGTTAAAGGCGCTTTCCAGCATCACCATTCCGGAAGTCGTGTTTAACGAAAAGCCGATACGTGAGGCAGTCGAGGAACTCCAGCGATTGAGCGAGCAGAACGACCCGAATCACAAGGGGTTAAATTTTGTCCTAAGGTTGCCAACCAAAACGGAGGGCAAGGAGGATCCGGAAGGCGCGACGGTGAGTCTTGAGTTGCAGAATGTGAGTTTGCAAACGGCGGTAAAGTATCTTTGCGAACAGGTTAGGGGCATTGACAAACTACGGTCTGAAGTGGAGGAAAATGCAGTGCTGTTATTGCCTGTCACCGAGACCGGCGGACAATTGGAGACGCGGAGTTACAACCTTCCTCCAAGCCTGCTTGCCAACATCGGAAACACCGAGACGGATCCGCAAAAACTGGGGGATCAGCTTCTGGAAAATATCGGTGCCGATGTGAAAATCGCCGATGCGAAAGCTGTATGTTTTCGCGAAACGGGAAGATTGGTGGTTAGAAATACCCCGAATGAACTGAATAAAATTGAGCAAAGGTTACGCGATGCCCAAGGGGAACCTCCCCAACGTCAGTTCGAGGTGGAAACAAAGTTTCTTCAGTTTACGGAAAACGATGTGAAAAATTTCACCTTCAACCTTCAGGTGGATGGTTCCAGCGCCATTCCACCAGCTCCGGGGCAACCGGGGCAAATCTATGTGCCGGGAAGCGCCAGCGGGGGCACGGACGGACTGCGGGGAACGGCAGGCTTAAGCCCCGGTGGGGCAAGTGCACTGGCTCTTCAGTCACTCTTGGATCCCACCTATCCTCAATACGCCTCCAATCAGGTCGGGGTCAACGCCACGGTCTTCGGGAAGGGGTTTGCGGCCATGTTGCAGCTACTTCAGAATGCCATTGGAAGGGATCTTGTGGCCTCCCCTCGGGTCACCCTTCCGGACGGGAAACAATCCAAAATCGTGATTTGTCGCGAGATGTATTACCCCACGAGTTACACCCAACCCACCGTCCCCAATAATGACCAGGGAGTGGGTGCGGGTTTTATCCTGCCAAGCAATCCTACAGGGTTTGAGCCAAGAAATATTGGGGTGACTTTGGAGGTGAAGGGTGAATCCACCTCGATTCCCAAGGCGGTCGATCTGGATTTCTCCAATCTGCTGGTGGAGGACTTTGAGGGCTTTGTGAACTATGGCGCAAACATCGCCACGGTCTCATTTGGGCAGGGCCCTACCACCACGGGGTCGGTCACGGTGGTGGACCCTGTGAGTGTGCCGATCGGGCAGGCTCCTTATCTGGTTCCAATTTTCTCCAAAAGATCTTTGCAAACCAGAATTCGACTTTTGGACGGAGAGACGGTTGGCATGGGGGGATTAATTGCCGATTCCATTCAGAAAGTGGAGGACAAGGTGCCGGGATTGGGAGATGTTCCTCTGGTGGGGCGATTGTTCCGAAGTGAGGTGTCACAAAAAATCAAAAGCAATCTGGTTATTTTTTGCACCCTTCGAATCATCAAGAACCAATCCCGAGTATGGGCAAGACCAATCCGCCGAGATGATGAGCGCCATACCCTAGAGCCATGAGTGGGTATCAAAGAATTTTTTGGCGTCCAATCCTCGTGGGTTGCCTTCTCCTTTCGGCCGGATGGGGAATTGCCTCTTCTGAGGACGTCTTGAATCAAGAACTGAACCGCCGTCAGTCGTTGGCCAAACCGCTTGAGGTGGCTTTAAACAGTAGTGTCACATTGGCTCAACAAGGCAACCTTTTGGAGGCTTATAACAGCCTTGAAAAAGCATACTCCACATCTTTGGAAAGCCTTCAACAGTCAGCCCTTGGGGCATCCATACGGAGAAAGCTTTCGGATTACGCTGCGCAACTGGCCGAATCGGCCAGCAAGAAAAATCACTGGCCAGAAGCGAGAAAGAGAGCCCTCGCATCCCTGTCGTATGATCCGAGCAATGCTCTCGGCAGGGATATTCTTACCCAGAGTGATCAAGTCATGAGGAGGGGGGCCACAGGAAGCGATGAAATAAATCCAGCACTGACAACCAAATTCTTTGATCGACTGAACGATGTAAATCAGGGATTGGAGGAGGCCAAGTCACTTCGCGAAACCGGGCAGCTGGATGCTGCGGAGAAGAAGTATGAATTTGTGCTGATGGCCGATCCGTTCAATCAAGTTGCCACGGAGGGAATCCGAAAGATCTATCAGGAACGTGCTTTGGTTGCCGAGAAATCACGGGACCTATCGAATCTGGAAAGAAGAAGGGAGGTGCGGGAAGCGTGGAACAATATCTATCCAAAAAAAGGAGGCAGTTCCGGTGGCATTGCAACGATTTCGCCGATGACCGCCTCCCCAACCTTTGCCTTGGAGAGCAAAATGCGGAAAACAATCATTCCTCAGATTGATTTTTCAGGTGCCGACATGGACACCATTCGGCGCGCCCTGAATACCTTGAGCCGTCAGTACGATCCGGATGGAGAAAAGAAAGGGATTAACTTTGTGGTGAGTGCCGATCTTACGGACGCCCAACTGGTTAATCTGAAGCTGAGACAAGTCAGTCTCGAAGAAGTGGTCCACTATATTTCTCAGATCGCTGGCGTGAAGGCGAGGATTAATTCCGAGATTGGGGTGGTCTTCGCACCCCTGGTCGAGAAGCGTCCCGATCTGATCCCGCGTACTTATACTGTCAGCCCATCTTTCTTCAAGGAATCCGCTTCGGATGCGACCGAGACTACCTCTGTCGGTCCCAGAGGCGGGGCTGGAAGCGCGGCAACTTCCGGAGAGAGTACGGCAAACAAAAGCGCCCAGAAGCGTTTGGAGGAACTCGGGGTGAAGTTTCCTGACGGGGCGTATGCCATCTATAATCGAAACACCAGCCAACTGAAGGTGGCAAACAACGCGGAGATGCTGGATCTCATTGGTCAGTTAATCAGCGCGGCAGAGGAACAGACGCTTCTGATTCAGATCGGTTGTAGGTTGGTGGAGATCAATCAAGCCGACTTGGATAGTTTGACCGTGAATTCCACCTTGGGAGGTTCGGGAGCGAATCTGCTTTCAGCCATTCCTGTGGGGCTCTCCACCAATTCGAGTGGCTCGACACCCGGTGGTTCCACCCAAAAGGGAGTCACAGCACAGATGAATCAGATTCAAGGTGTGGGCCTGCTACCCAACAATACCTTAACTTCCTTTCTCCAGAGTGGCATCTTGGCAGGAACCAATCAGGCCAGCTCGTACGCCTTAAATACATTGGATTTGGGTGGGACCATATTCAATGGAATGCAGTTCCGCACATTTATTGCGGCCATCTCACAGAAAAACAGCGCCA
>RGYX01000117.1 GCA_010031845.1 Verrucomicrobiota bacterium | reverse complement strand
GCAATCCGGTGATGGAGAACTTCCATCTCGATCTGCGGGCCGGCGGATGAGGTTTGCGGTCGTCCAGTTTCCCGGATCCAATTGCGATCAGGACTGCGTCCACGCCCTCCGCGTTCTGGGTCAGGAACCCCGGATTGTCTGGCACCAGGAAACCACGATTCATCCCGATGAGGGAGTCATCTTGCCTGGGGGGTTTTCTTACGGGGACTATCTGCGTTGTGGCGCCATCGCCCGCTTTTCGCCGATCATGCAGGCGGTCAAAGCCGCGGCGGAAAGAGGGCAGGTGGTGGTCGGGATCTGTAACGGGTTTCAGATCCTTTGCGAGGCCGGACTGCTGCCCGGCGCCTTGACCCGCAACGAGGGGTTGCATTTTCGCTGCGAAACGAGTTATTTGCGGGTGGAAAACCCCGCCTCGCGCTTCACCTCCCACTACATCACCGGGCAGACGCTGAGGATTCCCATCGCCCACGGGGAAGGATGTTACCGGGCGGAGTCGGCAGTGTTGCAGGCGTTGGAAGCCAACCAACAGATTCTCTTTCGCTATTGCGATGCGGAGGGGCGCGTTACCCGCGAGGCTAATCCCAACGGGTCGAGCCTGAACATTGCCGGCATCCGGAACCTGCGGGGGAACGTCCTCGGCATGATGCCGCATCCGGAACGGTGCTGCGAGGCGGAGATGGGGGGCACGGATGGCCGGGGAATTTTGCTTGGTGCCGCCGGAGTCGGGAGACCGATATGAAACCCAAGGATTTTGCCCTCTCCCTCGGACTGACCGACGAGGAGTATGGACGGATCGAGAAGGGCCTTGGCCGTGAGCCAAACGAGAACGAACTGGGGATGTTCTCGGTCATGTGGAGCGAGCACTGCTCGTACAAGAACACCCGCCGGGAATTAAGAAAGTTTCCGACCACCGGCCCGGCAGTTTTGGTAAAGGCGGGGGAAGAGAATGCCGGCGTGGTGGATGCAGGGGATGGTCTGGCCTTGGCCTTCAAGATCGAGTCCCACAATCATCCCAGCGCGGTGGAGCCTTTTCAGGGAGCCGCTACCGGAGTGGGGGGAATTCTGCGCGATATCTTTACCATGGGCGCTCGCCCGGTCGCCTTCATGGATTCGTTGCGCTTTGGTCGGCCGGAGGCGAAAGGGGAGGCGGGGAAACGAACCCGCTCGCTGATCAAGGGTGTGGTGGAGGGGATTTCCCATTACGGCAACTGCGTCGGCGTTCCCACGATCGGCGGGGAGCTGGTCCTGGATTCGGCCTACGAGGGAAACCCATTGGTGAATGTATTCTGTTTGGGAACCCTGCGACACGATCAGATCCGAAGAGGTGCGGCCAAAGGGGTGGGAAATCCTGTCTTCTATGTGGGCGCGAAGACGGGACGCGATGGTTTGGCCGGCGCGGCCTTCGCCTCAAGAGATCTGACGGAAGAGAGTAAGGCGGATCGACCCGCGGTGCAGGTCGGGGATCCGTTTGTCGGTAAACTACTCTTTGAGGCCTGTCTCGAACTGTACGCACGGCCTGATCTGGTGGTGGGCGTGCAGGACATGGGCGCGGCCGGGTTGACCTGTTCCACCTGCGAGACCGCCAGCCGGGGCGGATCGGGCATCGAGATCGAGTTGGACCAGGTTCCGCAGCGGGAGACGGGCATGACCCCGTACGAAACCCTGCTTTCCGAATCGCAGGAGAGAATGTTGATTATTGTGCACAAGGGTCGGGAGAAGGAGTTGAAGGAGATTTTTTCCCGTTGGGGGTTGGACGCGGCGGAGATTGGCCAAGTGACCGAGACCGGCCGGGTGGTGGTGAAGCAGTCGGGCAAGGTGGTGGCGGATGTGCCCGCCCGACTTCTGGCGGATGACGCTCCGGTCTATGAGAGAGAGGCCAAGGTGCCGGCCAAGTTGGTGGAACGGCAGAAGCTGGACCTGAAAAAAATCCTGCCGACGAAACCCAAATTAAAAGAGGATCTGCTAAAAATTGCCAACTCGCCGGCCACCGGATCGAGGCGTTGGGTCTGGAACCAGTACGATCACATGGTGGGATTGCGGACGGTGGTGCGTCCCGGAGGTGATGCAGCGGTGCTGCGGATTGAGAAACCTGGGGGAGGTTGGGTGCGTGTGGCCATGACGCTCGATGGGAACGGGCGTTGGTGCGTTCAGGATCCCCGGGAGGGATCGAAGGCGTTGGTGGCTGAGGCCTGCCGGAATCTGGCCTGTGCCGGGGCGGTGCCTTTGGGCCTGACCGATAATTTGAACTATGGCAATCCGCACGATCCGGAAATCTTCTGGCAGTTACGCGAGGGGGTGGAGGGAATGGCGGAGGCCTGCCGGGCGTTCGATCTTCCGGTGACGGGGGGGAATGTAAGCCTCTACAATCAGTCACCGGCCGGACCCATCCATCCGACTCCCGTGGTTGGGGTGGTGGGCAAAGTGGAAGAGGGAGTCAAATTGGTGCCCGGAGTATTTGGAGCGGGCGGGGGAGTGATCCTTCTCTTGGGAAAAAGCGAGTCCGGCGGGTTGGGAGCCTCTCTCTATCTGCAGGAGGTGCATGGCCTGATCGCCGGCAAGCCGGCGACTGCGGACTTGGAATTGGAAAAGAAACTGCATCGGCTCATGCGGTCGGTTCTCAGGGAAAGCGGAATTCGTGCGGTCCATGACGTGGGCGAGGGCGGAATTTTGTGGGCCTTGGCGGAAATGACTTTTGGTTCGGAATCCGCCGGGGCGGAGGCGGATCTTCCGCTTGGGTCGGGCGAGCGGGCGGAGGAGGCGTTGTTCGGTGAAGGCGGCGGCCGAATCCTGCTTGAGGTGGAAGAAGCGACCGTGGCCAACATCGAGCGGTTGGCCAAGGAGGCCGGGGTGGGTTGCCGGACGATTGGCAAGACGGGCGGGAAGGAAATGTTCGAGGGCTCTTTGCCACGGGCTTTGGAGTCCTGACAGGTGGCGCTTCTCAAATTGGCTTCGCTTGTTTAGAAAGGACTCTTGAAGACCTCCTACCATCCCAAACATGAATGCGGAGTCTTCGGGGTGTACAACCATCCCAATGCGGCGGAACTGACCTACTACGGTCTCTACGCGCTCCAGCATCGGGGTCAGGAGAGCGCCGGCATCGTGACCGCCAAGGATTTGGGAAAACCCTTTGCCATCAAGCGGGGGATGGGGTTGGTCGGGCAGGTTTTTAGCGAGCAGGATCTGAAGGAATTGGCCGGAACCCGGGCGGTCGGACACGTCCGCTACTCGACGACGGGCTCCAGCAACATCAAGAACGCCCAACCTTTGACGGTGGAGACGAGTCGGGGGCAGATTGCCATCGCCCACAACGGAAACCTGGTCAACGCCGGAGTCCTTCGGGAGGAGCTGGAGGCCGCTGGATCCATTTTTCAGACGACCACGGACAGCGAAATCATTCTTCATCTCATCTCCCGTCCCAATCCGGCCATCGGCGGGGGCGCCCTGGCTCAGGCGCTCTCGCGGGTGCACGGGGCGTACTCCCTGATTTTGATGGGCGAGAACGAGTTGATCGCCGCCCGTGACCCGTTCGGATTTCGCCCGCTGGTCATCGGTCGGCTCGATGAGGCGATCATTTTTTCCAGCGAGACCTGCGCCCTGGATCTGGTCGGTGCGGAATTTGTCCGCGAGGTGGAGCCCGGCGAGGTGGTGGTGGCCGATGACAGCGGGTTGAGGAGTTTTAAGCCGCATGCCGAGACTCCGCGCGAGTCCCTTTGTGTTTTTGAATTCGTTTATTTTGCCCGACCCGACAGCCAGTTGGGGGGAAGAAACGTCAGTCATGCCCGTACACGGATGGGGCGGGAACTCGCGCGGTTGCATCCGGTGGAGGCCGACATCGTCGTGCCGGTGCCGGATTCCGGCACGTACGCCGCTTTGGGGTATTCCGAGCAGTCCGGCATTCCGCTCGATCAGGCCTTTGTCCGGAATCACTACATTGGACGGACCTTTCTCCAACCGACCCAGCTGATCCGGGATTTTAACGTACGGGTGAAGC
>RGYX01000116.1 GCA_010031845.1 Verrucomicrobiota bacterium | reverse complement strand
CCTGGGCACGGGGAAGATTGTGGTCGAGACGGAACCTTGCCATGGAAGTTTCACAATACTGAAGGAAGCCCTTGGCGCAAGAGTGGGAATCCTCTTGAGGGACAAGCGGTTTCGGGGAATTGTGCCTGATGGCACCGAGTCGCTCCCCGGGGGGTAAAAAGATCCGCAAGGTGGTGGTCTGCCTTCGCCGAGGCAAACCGGGGGCGGTAGGTGTGGCCATGGTTTTAAAATCCATTTTTCGGCAAGCGAACGTTCGTGCGAAATGGGTGCATGAAGAGGGATTGGCCCGGACCGTGCGGAAAGGGGTCGATGCGGTCATCGTGGGGGGTGGGGATGGGACGATGTTGCATGCGGCGCAGGCCACGATGGGATCGAAGATTCCCCTGTTGGGCATTAATCTTGGTTCACTGGGATTTCTTACCTCGATCCGGGCCGGAGAGATCACTTCGGTTTTGCCCCGAATTCTTCGTGGCGAATACGGGGTGAGTGAGAGAGCCGTGCTTTCGGCCAAGCTTGGGGGGGGGAAGAGTTCGTGGTGTGCCCTGAACGAAGTTTCGCTGGCCCCCGGTGCCGGTCAGTTGATGGTGAAGATACGGGTGAGGGTTGGGGGTGAATTTCTGACGGAGTACCACGCTGATGGATTGCTGGTGGCCAGTCCCACCGGTTCCACCGCCTACTCTCTTTCCGCCGGCGGACCCTTGGTGAGTCCCAAAGCGCAAGTGATGATCCTGACCCCGGTTTGCGCCCATGCCATGGCCCAGCGCCCGTTGGTAGTGGGGGAGCGGGAGGGGGTGGAGTTGTCGCTAGGTTCCGGGAACAGACCAGCCGTCATTCGCTTGGATGGATCCAAGGTGGGCCAACTTGGAGGCGGGAAAGTATTGCGGGTAACGGTCTCCCAACCGATCGTCCGGCTTATGCATCCCATGGGCTCGGGCTTTTATGGATTGGCTCGGGAAAAATTAGGTTGGAGCGGGACCTCAGCGGGAATCGCGCGATGAAGCTGGCGGATCTGCTCAAGCCGAATTTGGTTCATCTGGATCTGACCGAGACAAAGCGAACGGCGGCTATCCATCAAGTCGCGGGGCTATTGGAGAGGGAGCCGGAGGTCATCAACTTTAAGGGTTTCTACGATGAGCTTTTGGCCCGGGAGCGGGTGGAGGCGACCACCTTGGGGAATGGGGTGGCCTTTCCCCATGCCCGAACGGACCACGTCAGCCGTTTGGTCCTGGCCGTCGGGAGAAGCCGAGGTGGGGTGAATTTTGGAAGCGGCGGAGAATTGATTCACTTTATTTTTGTGATCGGAACCCCAAGAAAAATGGTGACTGAGTATTTGACTTTGGTGGGGGCGATGGCCCGTTTGCTCAGGCACGAGGAGGTGAGGGAAAAGCTGATGCAAGCCAAGACGGCGGAGGAGTTTCTGGCGGTGCTGGGGGAGGATCCGGAAGCGGTGTGAGCAGGGTACGCCTTCGCGACCTGGCGGAAACGCTGGGGCTTTCGGTTATGGCGGTTTCCAAAGCCCTGCGGGACGAGCCGGACATCAGTCCGGCGACCAAGGAGAAGGTGCGATTGGAGGCAGAGAAGCGGGGGTACTATCCGAACGAATCTGCCAGAAATTTAAGGGTGAAACGAAGCGGTTTGGTAGGGCTTATCCTGCCGGACTTGGCCACGGAGGAAGGTTCGAACGTGGCGGGTGGCTTTTGTGCGGCTGCCCAAAAAGGGGGGGTGGCAGTCCTGTTGGGGCTGGCGCGAAGTGCCAAAGAGGAGGCTGAGCAGGCTCGAACCATGATGGGTAGGAGTGTGGAGGCGATCTTTGTCCTGCCACGGATCAGCACGGAACACCGTTCGGCAGCCCTCGAGACAGCCAAAAAAGCGGGATTACCGATTCTTTTTTTTCATCGTTACCCCGCGGATGTCGGGCCGGGAAGCGGGAGGGTCAGCTGGGTGGTCAGAAACATGAAACAGGCCGCCCAGCGCGTACTGGATCATTTGAGCGACCTGGGACACCGAAAGGTTGCCTATCTTGGCGGGCACTCCGCGGCCCGAAGCCACGCGGAACATCTGCAGGCGGTTCAGGAGGGAGCGGAAGCCCGGGGGATGGTCATTTTTGGAGGGGGCCAGATGGCTGGAGTGAAGCCGGAGGATGGGGAAAAGGAGATGATGAAGATTCTGGAGGAGAAGGAGCGACCGACGGCAGTGATTTGTGGCAGTGATTCCGTGGCGGCGGGTGCGTCCCGGGCGATCCTGAGTGCCGGATTGGCAATTCCCGGAACCATCAGTCTGACAGGTTTGGGGGATGAGGAGTTGTCGCGTTACGGTCCGGTGAACTTGACGACCGTCAGGTTCCCCAACCTAGGCCAGGCGGGATTCGAATTATGGAAAAAAGCCCGGGAGGGGGAGGGTGAGATGGAGCCCTTGGTGTTGTCTGCGGAGTTGTTGATCCGGAACTCAACCGGAAACGCCTAGTCTCCAAAACAGATTCCGACTTCCCGGGCGGTCTGAACGAGTTGGCCCTTGGGGGGAACCGTCCGGATGCGGGCGACGGCTTGGGCGATGGGCACACCGCCAATTTCGTAATTCTGATAGCTGACCATGTGACCGAATTTCTTTTTCGTGATCAGTTCCACGGCGCCAACCCCGAAGCGGGTTCCGAGGATTCGATCCAAGGCGGTGGGGTTTCCTCCCCGCTGGAGATGGCCCAAAACCACATGACGGCTCTCTTGACCGGTTCGTTTTTCAATTTCCCGTGCGACGTAATCCCCGATCCCGCCCAAGCGGACCTCTCCTTGGACCTGGGGTGTGTTTTTTAAAGTGGAAACCCTGCCCCTGGCAGGATGAGCGCCCTCGGCCACCACGATCATGGTGGAGGGCAGGCCGGAGCTGGTCCGCTCTTTTGCAAAATCGGTGATGCGGGAGAAATGGAACGGGATTTCGGGTATGAGAATGACATCCGCCGCACCTGCCAATCCCCCGTGGAGGGCAATCCAGCCGGCGTGGCGGCCCATCGTCTCCACTACCATGATTCGTTTGTGGGACCGGGCGGTGGTGTGCAAGCGGTCAAGGCTGTCGACCACGCAGGAGACCGCGGAGTCGAATCCGAAAGTCGACGCGGTGGCCAAAATGTCATTATCGATTGTTTTGGGGACGCCGACCACGTTTACCCCGACCTGCTGGAGTTGAAGGGAGGTGGAGAGGGAGCCGTCCCCACCAATGCAGACCAAAGCATGGAGACCCAGCCCAAGACATGTCTCCCGGGCTTGCTGTAAAATTTCCCGTGGGATCAGGGATTTTTTTCCAGCGCCGACCTTGGCCACAAAACGGCCTCGGTTGGTTGTGCCCAGAATGGTTCCCCCAAGGTGGCTGATATGGGCGACGGAGACCGCATCGAGCCTTTGGTAGCGGACGGGGTTTAGTAACCCCTCGTACCCGTCAAAAAAGCCCAGAACCTCGAATCCCCGCGTCGTGGCGGCAGAGACCACCCCGTGGAGCACTGCATTAAGTCCGGGACAATCGCCGCCACTCGTGAGGACACCGATCCGTTTCTGATGCACGAATGATCCTAGGGCAACCGGGAAGGGCAGGGCGACACCGAAGAAGTCGTGATTTCTATTTTTTATTCTTGGCCTAGGGTGAATTCATGACAGCCAACGATGACTTAAAATTCATGAAAGAGGCCGAGGCCGAGGCACGCAAGGGTTTGGCGGAAGGAGGGATTCCGATTGGCTCAATCTTGGTACGGGGTGGCAAAGTGGTGGGGCGCGGACACAATCAGCGGGTGCAGAAAGGCAGCGCGATTCTGCACGGAGAGATGGACTGCCTGATGAATGCGGGCCGTCAGAAAAATTATCGCGATACGGTGATTTATTCCACCCTTTGTCCGTGCTTCATGTGCTCCGGAACCATTGTGCAGTTCAAAATTCCCCGCGTGGTGGTTGGAGAGGCGGTGAATTTTCCCGGGGCTCCCGAGTTTCTTCGTTCTCACGGCATCGAGGTGGTGATTTTGAATCAACCGGAATTGGTCC
>RGYX01000115.1 GCA_010031845.1 Verrucomicrobiota bacterium | reverse complement strand
CAAGGCCCTGCTCAAGCGTCTCTTCTTTGATCCGAAGCGCTATGACATCGGCCGGGTGGGACGTCACAAGCTCAACCAGAAGCTAGGCCTGCAGACCGATCTCGAAACCCGAATTCTGACTCGGGAAGACGTCGTGGCGGCCACCAGTTATTTGATCAACCTGCGTCTGGGCGAGGGGACGACCGATGACATCGATCATTTGGGAAGTCGCCGCGTCCGCACGGTTGGGGAACTGCTCTCCAACCAGTGCCGCACGGGATTAAGTCGGACCGAACGCCTGGTCAAGGAGCGCATGACCCTGTTCGACGTGAACACGGAAGGCATGACGCCCCAAAAGTTGATCAACCCGAAGGCCTTGTCCGCGGTCATCCGCGACTTCTTCGGCCGGAGCCAACTGTCCCAGTTGATGGATCAGACCAATCCGCTGAGTGAGATGACGCACAAGCGCCGTCTGTCCGCCCTCGGACCAGGGGGTTTGAGCCGTGACCGTGCGGGCTTTGAAGTCCGCGACGTGCATCCCTCGCACTACGGACGTATCTGCCCGATCGAAACGCCGGAAGGTCCGAACATCGGACTGATCTCCAGCCTTTCGACTTTCGGTCGCATCAATGAGTTTGGTTTCATCGAAACCCCATACCGGAAGGTCGTCGATGGAAAGGTCCGCGAGGATCTTGATTATTTGACGGCCGACCAAGAGGAGAACTTCATCGTGGCCCAAGCCAATTCGGCGATCGATGGTCACGGAAAATTCACCTCGCCAAGAGTTTCGGTTCGTTATCGCGGGGAGTTTTTGGAAGTGGAACCGGACAAGGTTCACTACATGGACGTATCCCCCAAGCAGTTGGTTTCGGTAGCCGCTTCGTTGATTCCGTTCCTGGAGCATGACGATGCCAATCGAGCCTTGATGGGATCGAACATGCAGCGGCAAGGAGTGCCCTTGTTGATTTCGGAATCCCCCGTAGTGGGGACCGGAATGGAAGGGAAGGTCGCTAAAGATTCCCATGCCATGATCGTCAGCGAAGGCCCCGGCAAGGTGGCCTCGGTCACCGCCCGTCAGGTCATCGTGACGGAAGACGGTAAAGCTCCGGAAAACAAGAAGCGCCTCAAAACTGACCCCGAGAAGGGGATCTACGTATACGACCTGCGCAAGTTTATGCGTTCCAATAACGGAACCTGCGTGAACCAAAAGCCGATCGTCCACGTCGGTCAGCGCGTTTCCAAGGGAACCGTGATCGCGGACGGGCCTTGTACGGACAATGGTGAATTGGCTCTCGGCCGCAACGTGGTCGTCGCCTTCATGCCGTGGCATGGTTATAACTTCGAGGACGCCATCCTGCTGAATCAACGTCTGGTCAAGGAGGACGTCTACACCAGTATTCATATCGAGGAATTTGAAATCGCAGCTCGGGACACCAAGCTCGGACCCGAGGAAATCACCCGCGATATTCCGAATGTGGGTGACGAGGCCTTGAAGAATCTTGGACCTGACGGCGTGGTTCGCGTTGGTGCCGAGGTCAAGGCCGGTGATATCCTGGTGGGAAAGATCACCCCGAAGAGCGAGACGGAGTTAGCGCCGGAAGAGCGCCTTCTGCGCGCTATTTTCGGTGAGAAGGCCGCTGACGTGAAGGACAGTTCCCTTGTCGTGCCCTCGGGGTCTGCGGGTATCGTAATGGACGTCAAGTCGACCGGTGGAACAACCAAGAAAGATGTGATCAAACTCGCTCCGGGTGAGGCCAAGCGCCACGCCAAAGGAGTGGAGGACAAGTACATCAAGAAGCATGCGGCGTTGAAGGAAGAGCTGACCCAAGCCCTTTCGAACATCCTGCTGAACGAGAAAATCCCGTTGGACGTGGTCAATGCCGAAACCGGGGAGATTATTATCCCCGCCAACCGCAAGATCACCAAGACGCTTCTACGCAAGATTGCCGACGTGTATCACCACATCGAAATCGACCCGAGCCCGATCCGGATCAAAATCCGTGAAATCATCTCGAGCTATGAACAGAAGTTCAACCAGCTCGACAACGAGAAGGATATGGAGCTGGAGCGCGTGGAGTCCGGGGAGGATATCGATCCGGGTGTGATCAAGCAGGTGAAGGTTTATGTCGCCGCCAAACGGAAGATCTCCGTAGGGGACAAGATGGCCGGGCGCCACGGAAACAAGGGTGTCGTGGCCAAGATTGTGCCGGAAGAGGACATGCCCTTCCTGCCGGACGGCACCCCTGTGGATATCATTCTTAACCCGCTCGGCGTGCCCTCGCGAATGAACGTGGGTCAGGTGCTGGAGACCCATTTAGGGATCGCCGCCCGGGCCCTCGGATTCAACGTGGCCACCCCGGTGTTTGACGGCATCAGCGAATCCAAGATCCGCGAGTTCCTGAAGAAGGCCAAACTTGATGAGGACGGTAAATCCGCCCTGATCGACGGTCGGACCGGTGAATTCTTTGATCAGCGCGTGGTCGTCGGCCTGATTTACATGATGAAATTGCACCACCTGGTCGCGGACAAGATCCACGCCCGGGCGGTCGGACCGTACTCCCTGGTCACCCAGCAGCCGCTGGGAGGCAAGGCTCAGTACGGGGGTCAGCGTTACGGGGAAATGGAAGTGTGGGCGATGGAAGCCTATGGCGCCGCCTACACCCTTCAGGAGCTCCTGACGGTGAAATCCGACGACGTGGCTGGTCGTACCCGCATTTACGAGAGCATCGTGAAAGGGGACAACTCCCTCGAAGCGGGCACTCCCGAGTCATTCAACGTGTTGATTAAGGAAATGCAGAGCCTCTGTCTCGACGTGAAGGTGGGTGAACGTAGTCGCGTCGTGGATGAAGATCTGCAGAAACCCAATCTCCTGGAAGTAGCCGCCGCTTAAACAAACTGGAAAACATCCATCCCATGAACAAACAGACCCAATCCGCCCGTGAAATCCTCGGCATGGAAAGAACCGTCGGCTTCGACGAGGTGAGCATCACCGTCGCGTCGCCTGAATCGATTCTCTCCTGGAGCCGCGGGGAGACCAAAAATCCCGAAACCATCAACTACCGGACCTTCAAGCCGGAGAAGGGTGGTCTTTTCTGTGAGCGGATTTTCGGACCGACCAAGGATTACGAGTGCTCCTGCGGAAAGTACAAGCGGATCAAGTTCAAGGGGGTGATCTGCGATCGTTGCGGCGTGGAAGTCACGTTGGCCCGCGTCCGTCGCGAACGCATGGGACACATTGAACTGGCCGTGCCGGTCAGCCATATCTGGTTCTACAAGTGCATGCCGAGCCGTCTCGGGTTGATGATGGACATGACCGCCAGGGAATTGGAGCGGGTGATTTATTACGAGGATTATCTCGTGATCGATCCAGGGAAGACCCCGCTGAAGGAAAAACAGCTTTTGACCGAAACGGAGTATCGTGAGGCTCAGGAGCAGTTTGGGGACTCCTTCGTCGCCAAGATGGGTGCTGAGGCGATCCGTGATGTCTTCAAGAAGATGGATTTGGATGAGGTTGCCACCGAGCTTGAGCAGCAGTTGGAAACCACCCGCAGCAAGCAGACTCGCAAGAAGGTCGCAAAGCGGTTGAAGCTGGTGCAAGGATTCATCAACGCCGGGGCCCGGCCCGAGTGGATGATTCTTGAAATTCTGCCGGTGATCCCTCCGGATCTCCGTCCTCTCGTTCCTTTGGAAGGAGGACGTTTTGCGACCTCCGACCTGAATGATCTGTATCGTCGGGTGATTAATCGTAACAACCGTTTGCGCAATCTACTGCAGTTAAAGACCCCTGAGGTCATCATCCGCAACGAAAAGCGGATGTTGCAGGAATCCGTCGACGCCCTGATGGACAATGGCCGCCACGGTCGCGCCGTTACGGGTGCCGGCAACCGACCCTTGAAGTCCCTCTCGGATATGTTGAAGGGGAAGACCGGGCGTTTCCGGATGAACCTTCTCGGCAAGCGCGTCGATTACTCTGGTCGTTCTGTGATCGTCATCGGTCCCGAACTAAAACTCAACGAGTGCGGATTGCCCAAAAAGATGGCCTTGGTTCTCTTTGAGCCTTTCATCATCCGCCG
>RGYX01000114.1 GCA_010031845.1 Verrucomicrobiota bacterium | reverse complement strand
GCTCGAGGCGATTTCCCGGAGGGACGGCAAGATCCCGGAGAATGACTGCCTGATTCAATTGGATCAGCTTCCGCAAGGCGACCCGACTCAAGGGACCATACCTTCGACTTCTTTCCTCCCGAAACAAAAACTCAGTCTCTCGGTCGCCAAACGACTGAATCATCCCTTTCCCCGGGCCGCCGCCAACAAACCCTTCGCCCGGGCGACCGCCTCGGGAGTGGATCGGCACTCCTCCGGCCATCCCCGCGCATACCCCTCTCCCGGAACTTTCCGTGTCGCGTCGATCCCAACGTGACTCCCCACATTCGCCACGCTCGTGGCGTGATCCAGGCTGTCGCTTGGTCCCTTGATGACCAAGGTAAAAGAGCACCTCGCTCGTGTTGTGCACATTCACCGTCTCGTCCACCGCCACGATCATTTTGGTGAACATCATCTGGCCCGCGCCCCATAGTCCGTGCATCAGCTTGAACGCCTGGTACGGGTACTGTTTTTTTAGGCTGATGAAAACGAGGTTATGGAAAACCCCCTCTGCCGGCAGGGCCAGATCCACCAGCTCGGGAAAATTCATTTTCAGCACGGGCAGGAGAATCCGCACGCTTGCCGAGCCCAGCCAGAAATCCTCCATCGGAGGTTTTCCCACGACCGTCGCCGGATAGATCGCCTCTTTCCGGTGCGTGATGGCGGTCACCCGGAACCGCGGATACTTGTCCACCGGCGTGTAAAAGCCTGTGTGATCGCCGAACGGCCCTTCGTCCACCGGCTCACCTGCCGGATCCACCGTCCCCTCGATGACGAAGTCCGCATCCGCCGGCACCCGAATCGGTTGACTGACCGCCGGCACGAAGGAAACGGATTTCTTGCGCAAAAATCCGGCAAACATGTACTCGTCGATCCCATCCGGTAGCGGTGCCGTGGCGGCAAAAGCATTCGCCGGGTCCCCGCCCAAAGCGACCGCCACCGGCATCGGTTTGCCCATCTCACGGTATTTTTTCCCATGCCTGGCTCCCACCTTGTGCAACTGCCAATGCAGCGCCGCTTCCCACGGCCCCATCACCTGCATCCGATACATGCCCACATTTCGCTCCTTTGTCTCCGGATCCTCGGTGATGACCTGCGGCAAAGTTAGAAAAGGGCCGCCATCCTTCGGCCAGGTCTTCAAAACCGGGAGTTCGCTCAGCCCGCCACCTCCCTCACCCGATTTTTTCACCACCTCCTGACAAGCCCCCCGCCCAATGGAAACCGGGCGCGCATGTCGCAGCTCCAACCCCTTTTTCAAAAGATCCCACGCCTCACCCAGCCCGGCCGGCGGCTTCGCCTTCACCAACGCTCCCACCTCATTCCCGATCTCCTCCACACTTTCCCTTCCCAAAGCCATGGCCATCCGCCGTGCCGACCCATATCCGTTGATCAAAACCGGAAAGCCCGACTCCTTTCCATCCGGTCCGACCGGCTTTTCAAACAACAACGCTTTACCCCCGCCCGCGGATTTCGATTCCAGATCCGCCGCCGCTGCGATCTCCAACTCGGTCTTCGCCGGCTCGCGGATCCGGAGCAGTTCTCCCTCCTGCTCCAGCCTGTTCACCCACTCCGTTGAGGATTCGTACGCCATGGAACTGCAAATTCTGCCCCACTTCGCGCCCCAAACAAGTTTCCCCTCCGCTTACCCCTTCATCCCCATCTCCTGCCCGATATCCTATATCCCTATCCAATATTCAGCCCGCCACATCCAACGCATGCTTCCTCAAATCCGCCAATTTCACATGTTCCAATGCCGACTCGTGCGTCGACTCCAACACCACCAGAGGCGCCTTGCCGGCCAACCTCGCCTCCTCCCATCGGGCCGCACAGACACACCATCGATCCCCCGGCTTTAGCCCCGGGAAGTGATACTCCGGCCGTGGGGTCGACAGATCGTTCCCCGCCGCCCGACTGAAGTGCAGAAACTCCTCCGTCATCTGGGCGCAGACTGCGTGACACCCAAAATCCTCCTCATGCCCCTCGCAACTTCCTGACCGCGTAAAACCCGTGATTGGCTCCAAGGAGCACATCTTTAAAGGCCCTCCCAAGACATTCCTCTGATCCGATCTTTTCGCCACCATTACGCCAATCTGCCCCAAAGGATCTTCCCAGCAAAGTTACATCATAAATTCATTTTTAGGCGCCTATTTCCATTTACAAAAGTATGTCTATCAGTGCTTTGTGGTAGATAATAATTTCCCAATCCAGACTCGCCCCCCCTCTCTATTTATGGAATGATCATCGGCAACATGGTTCGCGATCTTAAGTCATCCCCAGATCAGGATCCCGCCCTGGAAACCTTGGAGCGGCTGAACCCCAATCGCTCCTCCTCTTCCCCCTCCCCAGCCTTGGGCCGGCTTGGCCACCCCGGCAACGCCGCCTTCTTGGAAGAGCTCTACGAATCCTGGAAAACCGATGCTTCATCCGTCGATCCCACTTGGCGCGCTTTCTTTGAGGGTTTCGAGCTCGGTTGTCAGCTTCGACCCCCCGCCCGTTCCGGCGCCGCCACCCCCGCCGGCGGCCCCAACCCCGAATTCGGCAACGTTCTCCCCCAAGCCCGCATTTACAATCTCCTCTTTGCCTACCGCGCCCTCGGCCACACCTTGGCCCACCTCGACCCCCTGGGCCTGACCCCCGAGGAAAATTCAGACCTCGCTCTCTCCACCTTCCGCTTTACCGAGTCCGACCTCGATTCCATTTTCGATTCCGGCACGCTCGGTGGCGGCGGCCCCCGCACCCTCCGGGATATCCTCACCTACCTCAAACAGACCTACTGCGACCACATTGGCGTCGAGTTCATGCACATCATGAACTTCGCCATCCGTCGCTGGCTGCGTGACCGCATGGAACGATCCCGCAACCAACCCGCATTCTCCCCGGCCCAGCAACGCCGCATCCTGGAGAAAGTCATTGCCGCCGAATCCCTCGAGCGCTTCCTCCACACCCGCTACGTCGGCCAGAAACGATTCTCCCTCGAAGGCGGCGAAACCCTCATCGCCGTCCTCGATACCCTGCTCGAGTCCTGCCCCGCCTCCGGCGTGGAGGAGGTGGTCATCGGCATGGCTCACCGCGGCCGGCTGAACGTCCTCGTCAACACCCTCGGCAAATCCCGCCGGAAACTTTTCACCGAATTCCACGAAAACTATGTGCCCGAAACCGTCTTGGGTGACGGGGACGTCAAATATCATCTCGGCTACGAAAACGAAGTCACCACCTCCGTCGGTAAAAAAATCCGCGTCTCCCTCGCCCCGAACCCCAGCCATCTGGAGGCCGTCGACCCGGTGGTCGAGGGCATGGCCCGTGCCCGGCAGCGGCATCGCGATGACACGGTCAAACGCGAAAAGGTTGTCCCCGTTCTGATCCACGGCGACGGCGCCTTCATCGGCCAAGGCGTGGTGGCTGAAACCCTCAACCTTTCCCGACTCGAAGGCTACCGCACCGGCGGCACCATCCACATCATCGTCAACAACCAGATCGCCTTCACCACCCTCGCACCCGACTCCCGCTCCACCCGCTATTGCACCGCCCCCGGCAAAGCTCTCGGTCTGCCCATCTTCCATGTCAACGGCGACGATCCCCTCGCCGCCGCCTACGTCATCCAACTCGCCCTCGAGTTTCGCCAGAAATTCCACGAAGACATCATCCTCGATATCGTCTGCTATCGTCGCCACGGCCACAACGAGGGGGACGAACCCAATTTCACTCAACCCACCCTTTACTCCGAAATCGACGCTCACCCTCCCGTCGGCCGTCTCCTCGCCCGCCAACTTCTCGACACGGGGGTCATCACGGAGGAGCAAATCCAGAAAATCCGGTCGCAGATCGACACTGTCTCGGAGGATGCCCTGCGCGAATCCCGCGAGGCCGTCACCAAATTCCATCCGAAACTTCACCCACCCATCAGCTGCCCCGAGCTGTTAAAGGAAGTTCCCACGGCCGTACCCGCCAAAAAACTGGCGGATCTTGGCGAGTCGATCTCCACCATTCCGTCCGATTTTCAGATCAACAGCAAGATCCGCAAGTTGCTCGACACCCGCAAGGCCATGGCTGC
>RGYX01000113.1 GCA_010031845.1 Verrucomicrobiota bacterium | reverse complement strand
TAATGTTCCAGCCTCACTACCTATCACCTATTTACTTTCGGCTAAATGCTAAATGCCTCATCCTAATCTTGTTCAAATAAAGTAGCGCAAGTCATTGTCTGCTAATGCTTAGCAAGGTGGGTTTGCATGAACGAAGTCCGGTGCTTTATTGTCTAAGTAGTTAAGCAACAGATGAAAAGACGACTTGGCAAAATTGCCATCACTTTGATGGCCCTGACGGCGTTAGTCGGTGTGTTGTCCTATGTCTTTTTATCCAAAAAAGATCCGCAGATTTTCACCTCCACTCAACAATCAAAAGCTAATGAAACCTTTGTATCTTCACCCTCAAACCCATCCCTCTCATCAAGCCAAACCGTTGCATCCAACTCGTCCGGAGAATCCGAAAGTTCATCCCCGGTTGCCTCGCCTTCCAATACACAGAAACAGAACAAAACGGCTCAGTCAGGAACAAAAACAACTGCGCCTGCAGTATCCCCTTCCCGGCGTTCCATCGCTGACATCCTGGAGGGAGTCGATCTTTCCAAAGATGGCGAAAGAGAGCGAGTGCTTACCGAGATGCGTAAAATGGAGGAGGCCAAAAAATCTGAAGCGGAAAGAGTTGCCCGCGAAAAGGGGTGGCCAATCCGGGTCGAGTCATCCAACGGTTCGATTCGCGAAATCGCCGACCTCGATGAGCAAGGTAAACCGATCTATCTCATCACCCACAACATCAACGCCGCCATTTCCACCGCCGCCAACTTGGTTCAGGCCAGCCCATACTCTCTCAATGGCCTCAACCTAATCTTGGGTCAATGGGATGGCGGATCCGCCCGATCCACCCACCAAGAGTTTGGCGGGCGTGTCACCGTTAAGGATGGCGCTGCCTCCATCGACCATGCCACTCACGTGGCCGGAACCATGATTGCCTCCGGGGTCACTACCACGGCCAAGGGCATGGCGCCCTCTGCCAAAATTAACTCCTATGACTGGACCTCGGACAAAACAGAAATGACCGCCGCCGCCGCCGTGCTGAACACTGACACGAACAAAATTCTGATCTCCAATCATAGCTATGGATATGTCTCCGGCTGGGTCGGCGTTTTTGGGGGAAGCCCGTACCGCACCTACGAGTGGTATGGCGCGGGGACAGGCACCACAGGCGCAGACTCATCCTTCGGCCTGTACAATACCTACGCCCGCGACTCGGACTCACTCGCCTACAGCGCACCTTGCTACCTAATGTTCCGCAGCGCCGGAAACGACCGCTATGACAATCCCTCCAACGGCCAAGCCGTTGGACTTTCCGCCAATGCCACCAGTGTCGTGAATTATGACCGCACGCAACATCCCGCGGGCGACAACAGCTACCGGGGTGGGTACGAAACCATCAGTTACGACGCCTTGGCCAAAAACGTCATCACCATCGGCTCCGTTTCCGACGCCATCAACGGAACTAATCGTTCTTCTTCCTCGGCCAATCTCAGCGGCTTTTCCAGCACCGGCCCCACCGATGACGGACGGATCAAGCCGGATGTGGTGGCCAACGGGGAAGATCTTTACTCAACGCTGAACGGAAGCGACACCTCCTATGGCTCCATGTCCGGCACCAGTATGGCCAGTCCGAACGCTGCCGGGGCGGCGGCCCTGGTCGCCCAGCAGTACATCCTCTCTTTCGGTAAAGGCATGCGCTCCAGCACGCTCAAGGGACTTCTCATTCACACCGCTGATGACCGCGGCAACCCCGGTCCTGATTACCAGTACGGCTGGGGCCTGATCAATGCTCAAGCTGCCGTGGATTTGATTCGCGATCAAAAGGCAAACACGAACAAGCTTCGTTTAATCGAGGGGACCATCGATAACGTGACCAACCGCACCATCTCCCACCGCTTTCTCTGGGATGGAACCAACCCGATTCGGGTCACCTTGGCTTGGATTGATCCTGCCGGCGGTGCCTTCACCACGGCGGATTCACGGTCCCCCCGCTTGGTCAACAATCTCGACCTGAAAATTGTCCGCCCCGATGGTGTGACCAATCTTCCGTTCGTCATGCCCTTCGTCGGCAACTGGAGCCAGTCCTCCATGGCCTCCAACGCCATCGCCGGAACCAACAACGTCGACAACGTGGAGCAGGTTCTGATCGCCACCCCTGCCGGCACCGGCACGTTCCAAGCTGTCGTAAGCTATCAGGGCTCGCTCAGCAACAATCTGCAAGCTTACTCCCTGCTGGTCTCCGGAGCTTCCGACACCCCGGCTCCTCCCGCAGCGATCACTGTGGATACGATCAATCCGGCCAGCGGTTACGCCCGGACGTTTACCCTGGATGTCGGAGGCACACAATTTACCACCAACGCCAGCCTGCGACTCACGCGGGCGGGGTTTTCGGATGTGGTGGCCACCAACCTTCAATTCCTGAACTCCTCAACTCTGCGGGGACAGGCCACCTTCCCGACCAACGGAACCGGCGGATGGAACGTAACCGTCAGCAATTCTCCCGCCCAGACAGGTACCTTGAGCAATGGCTTCACCCTGCTTTCCTCGCTGGCTGCAGAGAATTTCGAGGGGGCAGTTTCTGGATGGACCAGCGCTTACACCAACACCGGTTCGAGCAATGGATGGAACCTTTCCACCAATTCTTACAAGTCAGCTTCCAAGGCCTACTTGGCCACGGCTCCCTCCAGTCGTTCAACCGCCTACCTGACCTCACCCTCCTATGCGATCCCTGCCGGAGCCACGAATTTACAAATCCGTTTCTGGCATTCCTATAACTTCCAAAGCAACCGGGACGGGGGACGCCTGGAGCTTTCGAATGATGGAGGTTCCACATGGTTCGCCATGGAGACCACCAATACGGACGAAACCTTTTCCAGCCTCCCCTATAACGGCACGATTTCTACCAGCTCCAGTGACTTCAACCTGAAAAAGGCCTGGACCGGATCCTCGTCTGGTTTTGTGGAAACGGCGATTACCATCAATACCCCTTCAAAATACGCAGGCCGTAATCTCCGGATTCGCTGGGTTCTGGCCAGCAACACAGGCACATCCAGCGTAGGCTGGTATATCGATGATCTGGTGGTTCTCGGCAGCACCCCTCCCGCTAATACGCCACCCACCATCATTTCGGCAGCTTCCTCTTCCGCCGTCAACACCACCAGCGACGGGGTTGTCACTTGGGGGCTCTTGTCGGGAGATTCCATCTCACTATCCATCCGAGCGGGGGATGATGGCGGTGAATCCACCCTGAACTACACCTGGTCCTCGGATGCCCCGGCAGGCCCGGATGCACCCTTTTTCAGCCCCAACGGCACCAACGCGGCCAAAGACACCACGGTTTATTTTAGCAAGCTGGGAGACTACGCCCTCACAGTTTACATCCGTGACGTTGCGGGCTTGGAAACCAGTAGCACCGTGCACGTGCGCGTTCTGCCCGTGGCCAGCGCAGTAGCCGTATTTCCAGGTTCCGCCAGTCTGGCATACGGCAAAACCCAAGCCTTTACCGCCATCCTCCAGGATCAGTTTGGTAACCCCATGGATTCCCAGCCCGCTAATTGGAACTGGTCCGTGAACGGAGGAGGCACCGTCACCTCCGGGGGCTTGTTTACGGCCACTTCCGTGGGCGGTCCCTTTACTTTGGGAGTCGAAGCGGGAGGGTTTTTTGACACAGCAGACATCACCGTGGTGAAGGCATCCCAGACCATCACTTTTTCCACGGCAGGTTTTGCTCAGGTCGGGGATACCCGGTTCCTTTCCGCTTCCTCAAGTTCAGGCCTACCGACGGCTATAGAAATGATGCCGGCCTCCCTTGCCTCCCTTTCCGGAAACACACTCAGTTTTCTTTCGGCGGGAACCCTGACGATCACGGCCCGCCAATCCGGGAACGAAAACTTCCTCGCGGCACCGGAGATTTCGGCGATCGTGTCCATAAGCAATCCAACCTACACATCGCTTTTCAACACGACCTCGCCGGGCAGCGATGCCGATGGAGACGGTGTCCCAGCCTTGGTGGAGTATGCGTTGGGAGGCGGCACCAACAGTAACGACCAGAATCTGTTGCCTCAGATGAACCTTTCCAATTCCAGCCTCTCGATAAGCGCCGTGATCCGGACCAACGACACCAACCTGCTCGTTTATCC
>RGYX01000112.1 GCA_010031845.1 Verrucomicrobiota bacterium | reverse complement strand
CGAGTCCTGTCCCTCGCTGCGGGAAAGCGAGCTTCTCATCAGGGCGGGGTCAAGCTGATGGGAGAGCCAGTAAGCAGCTTCCTCCTTGGGGTTAGGAAAAAAGGGAATTTCCTCCCATTGGCGAATACTCTTTATTGGGTTCAAAGGGATTCCTTCGCTTTTCGTTCGTAAAAGTAGGATTCGGAATCCGTCATGGGGCGGGTGGCGATGGGGCGCATTCTGCGTCCATCGGAGCTATAGAGTGAAAAGAGGGATTGGCCCCGCAGGCTCTTGCCGAGGCAGAGAAAGCGGGCGTGTTCGGCCATCGGGCCTCCCCCAGGCAGGATGCGGAGGCAGAAAGGATCCTCGAAGCTTTCGTGCACCTCGGAGGAGGGAATTTCCGGGGTGGAGTAGAGGGACCAGTCAAATTCCATGGAAGTCAGGATAGGGTTTCCGATTTGATGTTGCGAGTGCTGGGAGGCGGGTCAAGATTCGCAGTCATGGGAATCCTTCTTTCTTGGGAGAAACTGGCCCGTTGGCGGCAGGAACAAAAAAAAGCCGGACGGAAGGTGGTGGCGACCAACGGCTGTTTTGACCTGCTCCACGTCGGGCATGTGCGTTTTTTGCAAGAGGCGAAAGGAATGGGAGAAGTGCTGGTGGTGGGGGTGAACGGGGATGCCAGCGTGCGTGAATTGAAGGGGGACGGGCGCCCGGTCAACGGAGAAGCGGAAAGGGCGGAGGTGATTGCCGCGCTGGGGTGCGTCGATGCCGTGGTGATCTTCCCGGAAAAGCGGGCGACCCATTTTCTGGAGGAAGTCCGGCCGGAGGTTTACGTCAAGGGAGGGGATTATCAGCCCGAGCAACTGGACCCAGGGGAGTTGGCCGCGGTGCAGGCGGGGGGAGGAACGGTCAAGGTCCTGAAGTTGACGCCTGGAAGATCCACCTCGGCGGTTTTGCAAAAAATCAAGAAGTGAGACCCCTCCGGTTGGGGATTCTGGGTTCGGGGAAAGGGAGCAACTTTTTGGCGTTGGCGCGGGCGATCCAAGCAGGGGTGGTTCCGGCCGAGGTGGTGTGCGTGGCCAGTGATCAATCCCAAGCGGGAATTTTGGAACTGGCGCGGGGCATGGGTTTGCGGATTTTCGTCTGCCGCTCCGGGTCTTTTCAAACCAAGCTGGAGCCGGAGATCGAGGAGGAACTGGCCGAGGAGTTGAGCCGAGCGGGTGCCGAACTGGTGGTTTTGGCGGGATACATGCGGGTGGTGAAAGCACCGCTTTTGCGGAGTTTTGGCGGACGGATCATCAATATTCACCCTTCGCTTCTGCCTGCTTTTCCGGGGTTGAAGGCTTGGGAGCAGGCTTTGCGGGCGGGGGTTAAGGAGACCGGATGCACGGTGCACTGGGTCAATGAGGTGGTGGATGGGGGATCCACGATCCGGCAACTCAAGATGCCGGTTCAGCCCGGGGATACGGCGGAGTCCCTGCATGCCCGGATCCAGACGGCGGAACACCGTCTTCTGCCGGAGGTGGTGAGGGATTTGGCCTCAGGCAAGATCGCTTGGGAGAGGGATCCGAGGCGAATCTAGTGGAAGGTGGAAGGCGAGTAGTGAGAAAAGGCGGATTTTCCAGACTCGAAAATTTCTTTCCACCTCATCCTTCTGCTTTCCACCGGATAAGCTGCCGGCCCTGGACTCGAACCAGGAACAGCCAGATCCAAAGTCTGGTGTGCTACCATTGCACCAGCCGGCAATCGGGAAAATTGTAATTCAACCCGTGGAAGATTCGAGGAGAGTTTTAGGGAGCCAACGGCGGAAGGGAGGCGCGGAGGCGGAGGGGATTGAGGGCTGCATGGCCAAGGCGGATGGCTTCTTCGGGGGTGGAGGCACGGACGGTGAGGTGGCCCATCTTTCTTCCCGGTCGAGCCTGGGTCTTTCCGTAGAGATGGAGAACGCCTCCCGGCAAGCCGAGAACCGGTAACCAGTCCGGTTCCCCCTTGTCCCAAAGATCCCCCAGCAAATTAAACATGGCGGCGGGACAGAGGGGGGTGACCAGACCGAATGGCAGTCCGCAGACGGCGCGGATCTGTTGCTCGAATTGGCTGGTGTGACAAGCCTCGACGGTCAGGTGGCCTGAGTTGTGGACCCTGGGGGCGAGCTCGTTCACGAGGATACGGCCGTCTGCCAGTTCGAACATTTCCACCCCCAGAAGGCCGACCACCCCCAGTTTTTCGGCGATCTGGCGGGCCAGGGCGAGGGCCTGGTTGGCCACCGGATCGGACAGTCGGGCGGGAAAGACGGTACGCTCCAAAACGCCGCCGTGGTGGCGGTTTTCAAAGGGGGGGAAGGCGAGGGAGCGACCCTGTGCATCCCGGGCCACCAACACCGAAATTTCCCGGACAAAGGGAACGTGCTCTTCGAGGATGGCACGCGGGATATTGGCCTGGCTCCAAGCCTTGCCGGCATCGGCCCCGGGTTCCAAAGCCAGTTGTCCCTTGCCGTCGTAGCCGAAAGCGGAGGATTTCAGGCGGCATTGATCGGGGAACTCCCTGAGGGCGGAGGCGAGGTCGGCGGCGGAAGTGATCACCTCGAATTTCGGACAGGGAAAACCGGAGGATTGGAGAAAGGTTTTTTCCCGTTCCCGATGCTGGCAGATCTGCAGCACCGAGGGATCGGGAAGGACGGGCCGGAGGGTGGCGATGAGGCGGAGGGATTCCGTGGGAATGTTTTCAAATTCATACGTGATGATATCGCTGGCCTCGGCAAGGCGGCGGAGAGCCTTGGAGTCATCGAAAGGGGCGGTCAGCAAGAGGTCAGCGACCGGACCGGCCGGACAGGCAAGTTCAGGATCCAGGATGGCAATACGGTAGCCCATCCGCCGGGCAGTCAGGGCCAGCATGCGACCCAATTGTCCCCCGCCGACGATACCGATGGTTTGACCGGGAGGGATCACGGGACGTGACGGAGGAGTTCGATGGTGAATCGGGCGGCGGCGATGGCTCCCTTGGGCCCGATGGGAAAGGTGGCCACGGGGATGCCGGCAGGCATCTGGGCGATGGAGAGAAGCGAATCGAGGCCGCGGAGGGAGCGGCCAGCGACGGGAACCCCAAGGACGGGCAGGGGGGTGAGGGCAGCGGTCATGCCGGGCAGGTGGGCGGCTCCGCCGGCTCCGGCGATGATCAGGCGAAGGCCGCGTTTTTTGGCCGAGCGGGCATAGGCCAGCAGCCGCAGGGGGGTTCGATGAGCGCTGACCACGCGCGCCTCGGTTCGTATGCCTGCCTTTTGGAGGAGGGTTTGGGCGGGACGTAGGGTGGGCCAATCCGAGCGGCTGCCCATAATGATGCCAACGATGGGACGTTTTCTTTTCAAGACCTCTGATCCTAAGACTTCTCCCGATCAATAGAAGAAATTTGGCGGGGAGGTTTTCGATCTTTGGGGAAAGAAACGAAAGGGGTAGGATCCGTGGTATGAGTCCGTGGCTTGGCATCTCGGGTCAGGCTTTGGCGTGGGGATTGGCGGCCCTTTTCTGGGGATGGACGTTTTGGGCCTGTGCGGGGGAGTGGCTGCACACGGACGCCTATTCCTACGGATCCCTGGTTCCGCTTCTGGGGGGATATTTCTTTTGGCGAAGGTGGAAAGAACTGGTGCCGGTGAGGATTTCCGAGAGGGCGGCCGGGTTGGCCTGGGCCGGGATCGGGGTGGCGGTGTTTTTGGCGGGTCCCATCGAATTGATCCGCCAGACGCCGTTTTATTGGCGGCCGGTATTGTGGATGATGGGAATTCTGGCTGCCGGAGTGACGTTGGCGGCGGCCTTCCTGAGCGGAGGCAGGGCTGGGTGTCGAGGGATGGTCTTTGCCGCCCTTTTTCCACTGGTGGCGATTCCCTGGGTGGGCGTTTGGGAAATCCAGACCACGGTTCGGTTGCAGGGATGGGTGGCGGTGGCGACGGGGGAAATTCTGAACTGGCTGGGCGTGGCGGCGGAAGTTAACGGCAAAATCATCCGGGTCGGGGGTTGCGTGCTCGGAGTGGAGGAGGCCTGCAGCGGTTTGCAGAGCTTGCAGTCGGCCCTGATGGTGGCTTTGGCCGGCGGCGAGGTGTTTCGGAGCGGCATTTGGAGGAGGTTTGTTTTGCTGCTGGGTGCCGGGGGGGTGGCGGTGGG
>RGYX01000111.1 GCA_010031845.1 Verrucomicrobiota bacterium | reverse complement strand
GTGATATCTGTAGGGAAATCCGGAATGGGCGAATCCGCCCGGGTTTTGTGGGAATCTGGAATCCCACCCGCCGCCCTATTTGGATGCGTCGCCTTGGCCGGGCGGGATATCGGCTTCAAGTGATATATGATAGAATGGAGTTTTACCGGGATCGACGATGAGAATCGTGGCTTTTCATTCCAATACGATGTCTTTGCGGGGGTCGGAAAATGCCCTTTGGGATTATGCGAACTTTAACGAGACGGTTCTCGGCAATCGGTCGGTCATCTGTCATCCGGCAGGACTTGAAACCGCGGAGAATCCAACCTTTGCAAAATGGAAGGCCAGATTTCTCCTGATACCCTACCGGACGCGGAACGAACTCAGCTGCAAGCTCAAAGAAAGCGGGGTCGGGGTGCTGTACCAAATCAAGCCGGGGCCTTATGACGGATTTGTCATACCCGGAGTGAGGAATTGCATCCACTCGATGTTTCTGAGCGACGAATTTCACGGGGATTGCTTTGCTTATGTGTCACGGTGGGCCTCAAGAGTCATGACAAGTCGGGAGCATTCGTTCCTTCCCCATTTTGTGCCCAGGTTTGCATCGGACCGTAACCTTAGGGAAAGGCTTGGGATCCCGATGGGGGCAAAAGTCTTTGGCAGGCACGGGGCGGCCGACACCTTTAATATTCCCTTTGTACGGAGAGCCGTTGAGGAACATGCGCGGAACAAGCCCGCTGATCATTTTGTATTTCTCAATACCATGCCCATCGATGGAACGGAAAAACTCAAAAACGTTCATTACCTGGCGCCCACGATTGACCCTGAGGAGAAGGCGCAATTTCTGGCAACCTGCGATGCCATGTTACACGCCCGCTGGCATGGGGAGACTTTTGGGTTGGCGGTAGGGGAATTTGCGGCCTTGAGGAAGCCGGTGATCACTTTTTCAGAATCCCGGGAAAGGGCCCATCTCGAGATGCTGGGGAAGGCTGCCCTTCTATACCGAAACTGGGCTGAGTTAAAAAAGATCCTCAGTGATTTTCGACCTTATCAGGCGGAGGGGACCGAATATGACCAAAACGCGGACCCGCGGCTTGTTATGCAGATATTTCAGGAAAGATTCTTGGGCTGAATCAGCGGTTGGCGGAGAAGCGGCCGTGGAAGGCAAAGCTTTGGCAGGGTTTCCAGCGGGGGAATTCGGGGATCCGGTTTTCCATGGAAAAGCGAAGAGCGAGTTCCAGCGGAGCGAACCGGATGCCCGCCGCCATAGCCTGGGGATAGAGCTCCTGGCAAAAAAAGACGTCCGAGAGAACCCCTTCACGGTAGAGGTGGGAATGGGCGTCGATAAAGCTGCGGAATTTCTTGGACTGGAGACTACAACCGCCGTTGCCCACCCGGTTCGTGCCGGTTTCCAGCCCTCGTTTCTGCCACGGAGCGCCGATATAGTCATAATTCAGGAAAGCCGGATCCCAGAGATGAAAGTTGACGGGAAAGCCGTCCGCTTCGATATGCATCAAAAAGGGGGTCGTAAAATACCGGTTGAGTTCGAGGGATTGAAATCGCTGTCCCTGATTCTTGTCGGCGGGCGGGACCTGGATGAATTCCCCGGGGTGCGCGATCGCGGGTTGGCTTCCTGCAAGATGCCGGACGGCGCCGAATTCGATTCCCGAACAGACATGATTGATCACCCGGGCGGAAAGATCCGGACTTTTTTCCGGGTTGTAGATCAGCAGGGTGACCTCGGGGAGGCAGATTTTTTCGGCGGGATATTGGAAAAAGACCTGATGCCGGCCTCCCCAAATTCTGCGCAGCTTGGCCCAGAAGCTCATGCCCGCCGCTGCTTTGGCTGGGGGAGGCTTTTCAGATCGACCAAATCCTGGGGGCGACCAGTGGCTTTTTTGTTGGCGCGCAGGGACTGAAGATCCAAGAAGGGAAGCCTGATTCCTTCGACCGATCGAAGCACCCTTCTTTTCCAGCTTGGGGCAAACCGGATCCCGGATAAACCTGTGAGAATATCGATCCGGTTGGGGGGACGGCCCAACTGGATCACTTGGTCGGGTCTCGCAAAATCAGAGGGCTTGGTTCCCGCAAATCCAAATTTTCGGAAAACCCTCTGCATTTTGGCCGCATTCTTGGGCGTGCACTCAATCCAAAAATCGAAGTCCCCGGTGTATCGAGGGCGACCGTGAAGCGCCATGGCTGCCGCCCCGACCACAAGGAACTTAACCCTTTCGGAGCGGAGTAATCCGATAAACTCTTTTAAGTCTTTTCCCAGGTGCATCGTTTCGAATCTTTAAGCGCTCTGCCGAGCCGAGGCTGCGGTAAAAGCGGCTGTCCTCTTTTTCGTGGGCCAAAAAAGAAGGGAATATTTTGGCTACCCTGGCCATTCCCTATTCTAGGCATGACCTGGCAGATGGCGAACCTATCCATTCGAGAACGCTTTGCGCAAGTGCTTGTCCATAAAAGAGAGGGCTTGGCGTCGGAAAAAAAACCAAGACAAATAGGCAATATTCAAGCCGCCCCAGAGGGCGAGCAGACCCAAGTAGTGGCGTCGGCAGGAGCCCATCATGGGAAGAAGACGCCAGAGGGCAAAAGCCGCAAGGCCGAGCCAGAGTGCAACCCAGTGCAGAGTGAAAAAGCTGAAAAAGCGCAGAGGAGCCGAGGGTACAAAGCCCCCGATCTTGGGGGTGTCGATGGGGTAGAAATATAGGTCTTCGATTTCCGATCCAACCAGCGTGCCTTTCCCTAGGGCCTTGTTCAGCCGGGTCGACAAAGTGAAGGTAGAAGCAGGACTGGGTTCCGGCAGTGATGACGAGCAGGGGAACAAGGGCCAGGGAGACCGCGCTGTCCCAAAGAAGGCCCCCGATTACCAGGATGAGAAACAAATAGAGCCCATGAAAAAACTTCCTGTGATAGGCGTACTGCATCTCTCGCATCCGCTGAAGTTGTTCCATCCAAACCTTAATGATTAGGTCGTCTTTGGCCATGGGTAGATGATGCCTGTTCCAGGCGCTCTGGACAACCTTGTGACTTCCCCGCAACCGACTTTTGGGAGAGCCTATTCGGATGGAGCCAAAACAGAATCAACCCGAATCCCGAAAACCGGGGTTGATCGGTTTAGGGCTCATGTTGGTGGTGGGGATTGGGTTTGGGCTGGGACACTGGTTTCGACCGGCCTCCCCAGAAGCCGACCGGTTGCCGATTCCCTCCGTCCCCTCGGTCTTTACCGGACCAGCCAAGCTCGTGGTGTATCACGAGGGGCCGTCCCTTCCCCAGATTTGGATCGATACGTTTTCCGGTGGCCCCGGATATCCCAAAATTGATCTCCGGCCCTTGGTACGCCATTCCGATGGAAGCTGGCCGGTCGACGGGGATGTCTACCTGCTTAAGGCACGGACGTTTCCAGAAATGGGAAAAAATCTGCTATGGATGGACCTGACCGGAAAAGTTTCATCCGAAGGCATGAATCCTGTTTTTCTGGCCCAAGCCTACGATCCGGCGGGCAAACAGAGCCGCCCTTGGAGGGTCAGCCCGTGGTTCTTTATGAAAAAAGTGGCTCCGGGAACGAATCCCAAGGTGGCCATGGCGCCTCCGGCAAAGTGGTGGGCTGAGTCCTCGGCGCTTTTCCCCAACGACCCGGATCTTTTGGCCGCGATCTGGATCAAGTCTCAGAACCGATCCATCCGGTTGGGCGGGGATGCCGCCAGAAATCAGGCTCTCCAACAGTCCGAGGCCAGTCTCGCGGGCAAAACCGCATCCGAGGATGAATGTTGGAAGGCCATGCAGGATGGACGGGCAGGTTTTTCCTTCCTTCCATCGTGGAGGCTGATTCTCAATCCCCAGACAGGCGGAGGATTGATTCGCTGGTCGGTCCTGGCCATGGGAACGATTGTGGATTTCGAGGTAATGGCGGTGCCGGATGGATCCGCCAAAAAAGAGATGGCCTGCAAATTTCTGGACTTTCTTCTCGCACCTTCCCAGCAGGCGGCTCTGCTGGGGGCTACCGGGTATTTCCCCGTCAGATCCAAACAGGGAAAAGAGTGGGAAGGCTCCTCGATGGCGATGCCTGCGGGAACATGGTTTGACCGGAGTGAGTTTATTCTATGGCCTTATCCCCAACCGGTGGTGTCTGTGCCAGCGGGGGGCGCGGAAACGAATACGGTGGTGCCAGCTAATGGTGAAGGGCTACAAAAGGAGTAGGGCAACAACTAGGCGAGCTCATCGAGCCCGCCCTACCT
>RGYX01000012.1 GCA_010031845.1 Verrucomicrobiota bacterium | reverse complement strand
CACCACTTCATCTCGTAGACTTTTTCGAAACCGATTCCGTGCACGAGGTCCCCCACCCCGGAAGGCACGACGATGGGCTGGTTGGCGGCAATCCGGCGTAGGCTCCGCCGGTTGAGGTGATCGAAATGAGCATGGGTGATCAGCACCAAGTCAATATTGGGCAAATGATGATGGGCCAGGCCGGCATGCCGCAAACGTCGCACCACCAGCAGCCAGTTGGCCCAATTGGGATCGACCAGAATATTGCCGTGCGGACCCTGGATTAAAAAGGAGGCATGGCCGATCCAAGTGATGGAAATCTGCCCGTGACGCAGTTTCGCGGGTGGGCGGGGCGCATACTCAAGATTCCCAGACTGATGGGAAACCAAGGGGCGGGCAACCCTGTCACCGGAGTTGGCCGAAGACTCCGATTCAGGCATTCTGGGGTTTGTGAGCCACCCACGAAAAGCCGCGCTACGGGAGGAGATCCGTCAAAAGATGGCGGGTTTGGATAAATCGGCACGGGTGGCGGCCTCGCAAAAAATTCAGGAGGCGGTGCTGGGTCATGCTTCTTGGGGCGCAGTCCAGACCATTGCCCTGTATCTCTCCTTGCCCGATGAGCCCGAGACCCGGGGCATTCTTCAGGCCGCCATGGCCGCGGGGAAACGGGTGGTCATGCCCAAGATCGACCTGACCGAGGGTTTGACCTGGTGGATGTTGAAAGGATCCAACCTTCCTCAAACCTCCAGCCTATGGGAGCCATCGCCGGAGAAATCGGTTCGGGTCCCCGTGGAGGAGATTGGCGGATTTCTGGTTCCCGGTCGTGCTTTTGATCCGAAGGGCGCCCGCTTGGGTAGGGGAGGAGGGCACTATGATCGGGCCCTGGCCCGGCGGATCAGGCAGTCGTGGGTCGTGGGGCTCTTTTACTCCGCGCAGGAATTGGCGGAAATTCCCCAGGAACCGCACGACATTCCTTTGCCGGGAGTGGTGACCGAGAGCGGTTGGAGAAAGTTTGTATGAACGATCATGAAAAACCGTTTCTCGACCACATCGAGGATCTCCGTTGGGTGATTTTGAAATGTGCCGCGGCGATCGGGGTCGGTTCGGTGGTCGGGGTTATGGGAATCGGGCAGGTGATGGAGGCCATCCGATGGCCCCTGAAGCAGGCCCAAGGCAATCTCCCGCTCTCGCACCCCAGCACCCTTCTGGCGTTGCAGGTGACCGATCCGATGACCGTGACTTTGCAGATTGGTATCGGAGCCGGAATTCTTCTCTCGCTCCCGGTGGTGCTGTTCTTTCTCGGGCAATATCTCCTGCCGGCCTTGGAGCCTAGGGAGCGGGGCATGCTTTTGCCGGCCTTTTCCGTCGGCGCTTTTCTTTTTCTGGTTGGGGCGGCGTTCTGTTATTTTTTCGTTTTACCCCAAGCCCTCCGTTTTTTTCAGGACTTCAACCAATGGTTGGGTTTGGAGACCAGTTGGACGATGGCGAGTTACACGGATTTCGTCCTCCAAATGCTGGTGGGGTTTGGCCTTTCGTTCGAACTGCCGCTGGTGATGGTGATCCTTGCCCGCTTGGGGATTTTGCAGAAAGCGGTGGTCACGGCCCATCGTCGGCACGCCATCGTGATTCTCCTGGTGGTGGCGGCCTGTGTCACTCCAACCTCCGATCCCTTTAATCTGGCCCTGATGTTTGTTCCTTTGTACGGCCTTTTTGAACTGGGTCTGGCGGGTATGGGTTGGGCCGAGCGCAAGCACCGGGCGGTGATCCCGGGGTAAAGGTTTCTTTCGGATTTTCGCGGGGCTGGCTTTGGGGCATCCTCCCTGATTATGCCTTCTGTTTTCCTCAAGACCTATGGATGTCAGATGAACGAAAGGGACTCCGAACAGGTGGCCCGCTCGTTGCTTGATCGAGGATACCAACGGGCGAGTTCGGAAAAAGAGGCCGATGTGATTTTGCTGAATACTTGCAGTGTCCGGGATCTGGCGGAACAAAAGGCCCTGCGCAAGATGATGAATCTCCGGGCTCTGAGAAAAAAAAATCCGGACGTGGTGTTGGGTTTCCTGGGGTGCATGGCCCAGCGCAAGGGGGAATCCTTGGGGAAAGAGATGAAGGGGTTGGACTTGGTGGTGGGGACGCAAAAGTTTCACCGGGTGGCGGAATTGGTGGATCAAGCCCGGCAGGCGCGGAAGGAGGGGAGGCCGGGTTTTTTGGCCGAAGTCGGCGAAGAAGAAGGATCGGAAAGAACCATCCGGGATCACACCCTAGGTCCCAAACAGGTGACCGCTTTTGTCTCGGTCATGCAGGGTTGCGACATGCATTGTTCGTTCTGCATCGTTCCGACCACCCGCGGGAAGGAACGATCCCGGCCGATTCTTGAAATTGTCGCAGAGGTAAGATCCCTGGTTTCCCAAGGGGTGAAAGAGGTCACCCTGCTTGGACAGATCGTCAACATGTATGGGCGGCGCGAGATTCCCACGGTCGCCGGCAAGACCCCCTTTGTGCAGCTCCTGGAAGAGCTTGAAAAAGTCGAGGGATTGGAGCGGCTGCGCTTCACTTCGCCCCATCCGCGTGGCATGAAGGGGGATCTTATCGGTTGCTACGGGAGACTGGAGAAGCTCTGCGAGCATCTGCATCTTCCGGTACAGTCGGGTTCCGACCGGATGCTCAAGGGGATGGGGCGGGGGTACACGGCCGACCAGTATCGCCGGATCATCGACCAGGTTCGTGGACGCTCCCCGGGGCTGGGGTTGACCACGGACGTAATCGTCGGTTACCCGGGAGAGACCGAGGAAGATTATCAGGCCACCTATAAACTTTTGGAGGAGGTGGAATTTGATAACGCCTTTATTTTCCGGTACTCGCCACGGGAGGGGACCCGGGCGGCCAAGGAAACAACCACCGAAATTCCCGAGAAGGTGAAGGAGGAGAGAAACCAGGATCTTCTACGTCTGTTAACCCGACAGGCCAAGGCCCGGGCCAAGGGCAGAATCGGTTCGCTGGTGGAAATCCTTGTGGAGGGGCCCAGCAAAACCAATACCGAACGGTTGACAGGCAGGACCCGGCAGAACTGGCCGGTGGTTTTTGAAGGCGGTCCTCGTCATCTGGGGCAACTTTTGACCGTGCGAATCACCGAATCTACCGGGTTTACCGATTACGCGGATCCGTCCATCCTTGGTTAAATCGATTCTATGATTTACTCCTTCTCCCTTTCGCAGGTTTCCGTCTGGGTCGGCTTTGGCCTTTTTCTCGGACACGCTTGGTGCTTTTTTGATTATGCGAAGTGTGCGGCGTGGTGGAGGTCCTTCCCGCGCTCGGATCTGATGGGCGGGATTCTTTTGACCCTGGCCACCGCTTGGGCGGCTTGGTTGGCCGGAACGATCAACCTGATGGAGTACACGAAGTACCGGCCCCTTTTTGTTCTTGGGGTAATCGGTCTGGGGGTCAGTAGCTGGCTTTACGTCAGGGAGTTCATGGCCGTGCGCTCCTTGGGGATTCTTTTGCTGCTGGGGGCGGATGTTCTGCTGGATGCGGCTTTTCTGCGTTATGATGCCGCGCGGCTGGTCGTGGTCTTTTACGCATATGTTCTCATCATCGAGGGAATGTTCATGGTGGGGGCTCCCTACCTTCTGCGGGACGCGATCGATTGGGCTTTGCTTTATCCGGTCCGTGGAAAAATCCTGCTGGTTTTGGGAATCCTGTTCGGATTGTTACTCATGGGATTGGGGCTGTTCGTTTACTAGGGAATGGGAAGATTATTTCCGGCCCGGTTCGGGGTCCGACATTGAAGATTCTGGTCATTCGTGGAGGGGCGCTGGGTGACTTTCTTCTGACGCTGCCCGCGGTGGCTGGTTTGAGGGCGAAGTGGCCGGAGGCCCGGATCGAAATGGTGGCAGCCAAAAAATTCGGCGAGCTGGTAACCGGACCGGGAGCTGTCGATGCCGTTCGCGCCATTGATCAACCGGGATTGGCCGGGTTTTACGCCACGGGGGGAATCCTGGATCCGGATTGGTCCGACTATTTTTCCGAATTTGATCTGACCATTTCTTATCTCTTTGATCCGGACGGAATCTTTGCCGGGAATTGGCGGCGAGGAGGCGGAACCGGACAGTATCTCGCCTTGGATCCGAGAAACCCGAATGAAGAGGCGTGGAGATATCTGGCTCGCCCTCTGAAGGAGTTGGGCCTTGAAGCTCATAGCGCTCATCGACTCCATGGCAGCAAACTTCCCAGGGCCCGCGAGGGGGTGGGTCGGGCCAAACGGCTGGTCATCCATCCGGGAAGTGGAAGTCCCAAAAAAAATTGGCCGTTATCCTTCTGGTTAGATTCCTTGGAGAGATGTGAGGTCGATGCCCCGCTGGAGGTCACCTGGCTTTTCGGGGAGGCGGAGTCTGATCTTTTGGAAAAGTTGCCAGAAAAATGGAAGGCATCACCCCACCGCGTGGTTTTTCAAAAACCTTTACCCGAAGTTTTTGGCATTCTGAGAAATGCCGATCTTTATTTGGGTCATGACAGTGGAATCAGTCATTTGGCGGCGTGGGCAGGGGCGAGGTGTGGGCTCTTATTTGGTCCCACCGAACCGAAAATCTGGGCCCCGCCCGGGGAAGGGGTGAAGTGTTGGAGCCGGGGTGGGACGTGGCCGGAACCCCGGGAGTGGGCGGATTGGTTGCGGGGCCTGCTCCGGGATGGATAGGATGAACACGTTATGATCATCGTTTTGCGTCCCAAGACCGAGGAGGCCCGCGTGAAGCAGGTCGAAGCGGAGGTGCGCAAACTGGGCTACGAACCCAGGGCCATTCGTGGTGAGATCCAGACCGTCATTGCGGCGATCGGGGATGAGCGGGGTCATGCCTCCCTGGAAAGTCTGGCGACTTGGCCTCAGGTAGAATCCGTTTTGCCGGTGCAGCGGCGATATAAGCTGGTGGCGCAGGAAGGGAGAAAAACCCCGACGGTGGTCAAGGCGAACGGAGTGGGGATCGGGGGAGCTGAGCCTTTTTGCCTGATGGCGGGGCCCTGCTCGGTGGAGTCCGAGGAGCAGCTTTTGATCGTGGCCCGGGCGGCAAAAAAAGCGGGCGCCACTTTTTTGCGTGGAGGGGCTTTCAAGCCGAGAACCTCCCCCTATGAATTTCAGGGGTTGGGCGAGAAAGGATTGGAATTGCTGGCCTTGGCCAAGAAAGAGACCGGGCTGGGAATCATCACGGAAGTGTTGTCCGAACTCCATGTCGACAAGGTGGCGGCGGTGGCCGACATCCTTCAGATCGGGGCGCGGAACTCCCAGAACTTTTCCCTTTTGAAGGCGGCCGCCGGTTGCGGAAGGGCCGTGCTTTTGAAGCGTGGATTGGCCATGAAGGTTGAGGAGTGGCTCCTGGCGGCGGAATACGTGATGAGTTCGGGTAACGGGCAGGTGATTTTGTGTGAGCGGGGCATTCGCACGTTTGAGACGGCCGTCCGCAATACCCTGGATCTGGGGGCCGTGGCTCTGGCAAAAAGGGAAAGTCATCTTCCCGTGATCGTGGATCCCAGCCAGGGGGCCGGCCGGGCGGATCTGGTGATTGCCTTGAGCCGGGCTTCGGCGGCGATTGGGGCGGATGGGTTGCTGGTGGAGGTGCATCCCCATCCGGCGGAAGCCAAGAGTGACGGGCAACAGCAGCTGGACCTCGAAGGCTTGGACCAGCTGGTGAAAGAGATTACTCCGTTCGTGAAGGCGGCTGGGAGGTGCGCATGAGCGCCAACAAGAATCCTCCCCGGGCGCAAAGGGTTTTGGTGGTCGATGACGAATCGGCTGTGGCTTATTCGTTTCAGCGGTTGTTGGCGGATGAGCCGGTGGGGGTGGAAGGAGTCACCAGCGGGGTGGAGGGATTGAAGAGGCTGAGGAAGGGTCCGTACGATCTGGTGTTACTCGACGTCCGAATCGGGGAGGAGGACGGACTGGAGGTCTTCCGTCAGTTGAGAAAAGACCATCCTCGGCAACTGGTCATTGTCATGACGGCACACGGCACGGCGCAGACGGCGATCGAGGCGATGAAGCTTGGGGCTTTCGATTACATCCTGAAGCCGTTTGATGTGTCGGAACTGCTTTCGATTTTGCAAAGAGGACTGCAGGCCGCTGCCTCGATGAAAGAGCTGGCTTCGGGGGAGGGGAAGAAGGTGACGGAAGACAGGAATGCCTCTCCCGCGATGCAAAAAATCTACAAGTTGGTCGGGCAAGTGGCCCGAGCCGATGCGGCGGTGTTGTTGGTAGGGGAAAGCGGGACTGGCAAAGAGCTGGTGGCCCGGGCGATCTACGCCAACAGTCCTCGGGCCGCCCGTCCGTATGTGGCCATCAACTGTGCGGCGATCCCTGACACCTTGTTGGAGAGCGAGCTTTTTGGGCATGAGCGGGGGGCTTTTACAGGGGCACTCACACAGAGAATCGGTAAGTTTGAGCGGGCGGATGGGGGAACCATCTTTTTGGACGAGATCGGGGATATGCCGTTGGCTCTGCAGGCGAAACTTCTTCGGGTTCTGCAGAACGGAGAATTTCAGAGATTGGGCGGAGATCAGACCCTGCGAACCAGAGTCAGAGTGATCGCCGCGACGAACAAGGACCTAACCGCGATGGTGAAGGCGAAGACCTTTCGGGAGGATCTTTTTTACCGTTTGAATGTGGTGCAGATCCAGTTGCCCCCGCTGAGGGAGCGGCCGGAGGATGTGCTGCCTTTGGCGGAACATTTTCTCAAACGAGCGGCCAAGGATCAGGCCCTCAAGTTCTCCGCCGCGGCAAAAAAATCCCTGCAAAGTTACGCCTGGCCCGGGAACGTGCGGGAATTGGAGAATGCGGTGGAGCGGGCGGTGGTTTGCGCGGCGTCCCACGCGATCGAACCGGGGGATCTGCCGCCGGAGATGAGTGGGCCAACGGTTTCTTTGGCGGGAGCCCCGACGGGCTCCGATTGGTGGAGCCTGGTGGCAAGCGTTGCAGGGAAAGACGGGGATCTTTTGGCGGCGGGGGAAAAGATGCTGGTGGAAAAGGCGTTGGCCCAAGCCGGCGGGAACGTCAAAAAAGCCTCGGAAATTCTCGGGGTGACCCGAGCGGCTTTACGGACAAGAGTCGAACGTTACGGTTTGTCGGCCAAAGATTGATTGCTCTTCTTTTGGGCGGGTTTCGATCTCCAGAATGGCATAAAACCTGCTAGTTTGATGCCATGCCAAAGTCCGAAGGAAAAAAGGTAAAGAGAGACTCTCTGCTCGCCGGCTTGGCGGAATACGCTCCCGGCAAGGCTTTCGACGAAATGGCGGAGGGGCGGGGAAAGGTTCGGGGGCTCTATGAGGGTTTGCGGGATTCCCTGCAGTTGGTCGATCCCCCGCGCTTGGCCCAAGGAAGGGCCTCTTTGGAGGCTTCTTTTTTGCGGCGTGGGATCACCTTCACGGTTTACAACGACCCGACGGGTACGGAGCGGATTTTTCCCTTTGATCCTTTGCCCCGTTTGATTCCGCAGCAGGATTGGGTTCGGATTGAAAAGGGGCTCATCCAGCGGGTTACTGCCTTGAATCTTTTTCTCAAGGACATCTACGGGGATCAAAAAATCCTACTGGAAGGAATTCTGCCCCCCGCCGTGGTTCACTCGGCCAAGCACTTGCGCAGGGAAGTGGCCGGATTGAAGGTTCCGCTCGACGTCTATATCCACATCTGTGGAACGGATCTGATCCGGGGAGATAGCGGGGAGTATATGGTATTGGAGGATAATGGGCGCTGCCCTTCCGGGGTTTCCTATGTATTGGAAAACCGCCGCGCGTTGAAGCAGGCCTTTCCCGAATGGTTTCGTGGGCATGCCGTGCAACCGGTGGAAAGTTACGGGGCGGATCTTCTTGAGACCCTGCGGCAGATCTCCCCGAGACAAGAGACCAACCCGGTCATCGTTTTGCTGACGCCCGGCCCGATGAACAGTGCCTATTTCGAACACTCCTTCCTGGCCCGATCGACCGGCATAGAACTTGTTCAGGGCTGTGACCTTTTTATCGAAGGGCAGAAGGTGTTCATGCGAACCACTCGGGGACCCCAGCAGGTGGATGTGATTTACCGGAGAATCGATGACGACTTTCTGGATCCGTTGGCCTTCCGGAGGGATTCGGTTTTGGGTGTGCCGGGACTGCTGCGGGCGGTGCGGGCCGGGCAGGTTACCTTGGCCAACGCGATTGGGACCGGGGTGGCGGACGACAAGGCCCTCTATGCCTATGTGCCAAAGTTGATCCGGTTCTATCTGGGGGAGGAGGCCATTTTACCCAACGTTCCGACGTATCTTGCCTCGGAGGAAAAAGATCTGAAATATATTCTGCAAAATTTGGCCAAGCTGGTGGTCAAGCCGACCAACGAATCTGGAGGATATGGCCTGTTGATCGGCCCTCATGCCAGCCGCAAAGAGATCGAAGAGTTTCGTGGCCGCATCAGGAAAGACCCAAGAAACTATATCGCCCAACCGGTCATTGCTCTTTCCACGCACCCCACGCTTTGTGGAAACAAAGTAGAGCCGCGGCATGTGGATCTGCGTCCGTTTATCCTAACGGGCAAGACCACACGGGTTTTGCCGGGAGGATTGACCCGCGTGGCGCTTCGCAAGGGATCCTTGGTGGTAAACTCCTCCCAAGGGGGTGGAAGCAAGGACACTTGGGTCTTGGACTCGTAGGCCATGCTTTCCCGGGTTGCCGACGGCCTGTTCTGGATCAGCCGCTACATTGAGCGGGCGGAAAACCTTGCACGCATCGCCGATGTTTACCTTCAGGCGGAGCTGGATCGGGCGGCTGGGAGGAAAGTCGACTGGTCGGCCATTCTGCAGGCCAGCGGTGCTTCGGAGTCTTTTGCCACCTGTGGTTTGCCGGTCAACGCCTCCACGGTGACCTCCTTCCTGACTATTTCCGAGGAAAACCCAAACTCCATCTTTGCCTGCCTCAATCGGGCCAGGGAGAACGCTCGCATGATCCGTGACCAGATTACGACGGAGATGTGGGAGGAATTGAACCGCGCCTGGCTGGAATTGAGCGGATCCGCGGGCAAGTCCCTCCGGCGGAAGGGGCCATCGGAGTACTACCGAGAGTTGCGGCGGGCCTCGCATCTTTTTCGTGGAACGACCGCATCCACTTTACCCCAAGGGGATGCCCGGGACTTTCTGGATCTGGGGATGTATCTGGAGCGGGCCGATGCCACCTCCCGGATTCTGGAGGCCCAAAGCCTGCAAAAGGATCAGGGGGATGTAGAGGAGAGGTGGGCCGCCTTGTTACGCAGTTGCAGTGCCCGTGAAACCTACCGGGCCCATCATCATGTTCCCCTGGAGGCAACCGGGGTGTTGGGTTACTTGATCCACGATGTGAAATTTCCCCGGAGCCTTCATTATGGACTGGTGCGCGTCGGAGAGATCGCCTCGCGGCTGGCCAAACCGGAAGATCAGGTGGAGGTTGAGGCGCTGGTGCTGGCGATCCGGGCCCGATTGACCAAGGCTCCCGTGGCTGAGGGGACCGGCCAAGCCTTGGCGGGGTTTCTCGACGTGTGGCAGGCCGAACTGCATCGATTGGCTGATTGGATGACGGAACGTATTATCGGCGGAAAGCTGGAGTTGCCGGAGGTGAGCGCCTGGCATAGTCAGCAGGAGCAGCAACAGCAGGTTGCGGAAAGGTGTTAGGCATGGATCTGGAAATTCTTCACACCACACATTTTTCCTACGCCGAACCGGTGCGAAACAGTTTTAATGAAACCCGGCTACAACCCATCCACAACGACCGGCAGGAACGGCTGGATTTCGGACTGGAGATCAATCCCGGCACACGAGTGGGCGAGTACCGGGATTTTTACCGCAACGTGGTTCACTATTTCGAGGTCAACGACCCTCATGCGGAACTTAAGGTGACGGCTCGGAGTCGTGTCCGGACCGGAGCAAGTCCTACGGGTGCGGCGAAAAACGTTGGGGTGAGTGAATCCTTGCATGACTACCTGCAAGCCAGCCCGTTTGTTTCCCTGCCGGTGGAAATCTTCCGGGAAGCGGTCGATGCCCAAGGAGCCGGGGAGGACATGGCAAAGAGAGCCCGATGCCTTATGGAGTACGTGCACGACCGTTTCACCTACGAGCCCAACGTCACCCAAGTGCACACGCATGTGGAGGAGGTTTTTCGTTTGCGTCGTGGAGTTTGTCAGGATTTGGCGCATGCCATGATCGCCCTCTGCCGTTCGGTGAAGATTCCGGCTCGGTATGTCAGCGGCTACGTCTACTGTGGCGATCGGCAGGAGATGCTTGGGGCCCAGGCGAGTCATGCCTGGGTGGAAGTTCACGCAGGAGAGGGGGGATGGACCGCCTTGGATCCGACCAACCGTTGTCTGGTGGACGAGATGCATGTGAAGGTGGCCCATGGCCGCGATTACCGGGATGTGCCTCCCGTGAGTGGCAACTATCACGGAACCGACCGGCGAGACCTCAAGGTCGTGGTGGAGGTGAGAAAAATCTAAAGATCAAGTGGAGACCAGCTTCGAAAGAAGCTTGGGCAGGGGAGAGGTGAAGCGGAGTTCCTGTCCACTAATGGGATGGGTGAAGCGGAGAAAACAGGAGTGGAGCCCTAGTCGCCCCGCGGGATCGGTTTTGGCCCCGTACTTCTCGTCGCCGATGATCGGGCATCCGATCGAGGAGAGTTGAACCCGGATCTGGTGGCGACGGCCGGTCTCCAGGGTGAGTTCGACCACGGATAACTTTCTGTTTTTGGCCAACACCCGGTAGTGGGTAATGGCGTGTCGGGTGAGGGCGGAAGCAGGGCGGAGGAAGACCTTGAAGGGATTGGATTCATCGAGGTCGGATTCTAAGGTGCCAGAGGGGTTGGGAAGTTGTCCTTCCACCACCGCCTCGTATTTCTTTTCGAAGCGGTCCCAGTTGCCTTGCAGGATCTCTTTGGCTTCCGGGGTTTTGGCAAAGACCATCAGTCCGGAGGTTTCACGGTCGAGACGATGGACGATCCAGACCCGCTGTTTGGAGCGGGGGTGCGCCTGACGGAGGTATTCCGTCAGCTGGAAGTAGGCGGTTTTTTCGGGTTCGGCCTCGCTGGCGATGCTCAGAAGATTGGCGGGTTTTTCTACGACCAGTAGGGAGGCGTCCTCGAAGTAGATTTTGATTCCGGAGGGGAGACTGGTTTTGGGTGCGGCAAAGCGGTCGGAACGGATGGCCACAACATCACCGGATTTCAAAGGGTGATTGAATTGGGAGACCGGGCGTCCGTTGACCGTGACCGCTTGGAATTTTAGCCAGGTGCGCACCTGCTTCTTTTTTTCTTCCGGCCAGGATTGGAACATCTGCTCCAGCAGGGGGCCGGCTTGGGTAACGGTGATGGGTTTGGGCACGCGGGGAGAATGCCCGAAACAAATTCAACTTTCCATGGATTGTAGCAGGATAACCCGACTTCCGGAAACGGGGGTTTCGATCTCCACTCATCATCCTACATTCATAGGAAAGTAGGATGATTCATGGGAATGAGGGGAGGCCGGGCCTAGGCCCGGCCTCTGGAATGGACGCAGGGTGTTGAGAAAAGCAGGTCAATAAGTCTGCTTTGACGCTTGTCCGATTCCTTCCGCTTCAGCACTTTAAGTGTTTCATGATCCCCCGCTATTCCAGACCCCAAATGGCCTCCCTTTGGTCGGAGCCAGCCAAGCTTTCCCGGTGGCTGGAAATCGAGATTCTGGCCTGTGAGGCGATGGCCGGCCGGCGCATCATTCCCCGTAAAGACGCTCGAACGATCCGTCGCCGGGCCAAGTTCAATCTTCGCCAGGTGCAGAAAAACGAGGTACGCACCAAGCATGACGTCCTAGCGTTTCTCGAGGAAGTTGCCTCCCATGTGGGACCGGCCGGCCGTTGGATTCACCAAGGCCTGACCTCCTCTGATATTCTCGATACCACTCTTGCGTGGCAGTTACG
>RGYX01000110.1 GCA_010031845.1 Verrucomicrobiota bacterium | reverse complement strand
AGTAATTCCCCGGTGGAGAGACCGAATTTGGCACTATCTCCGCCGGAGAGGGCCCATTTTCCCACTCCGCGGGCCGATAGCCGCACCCGCACCCCGATCAGCGGTTGGACCTGCATCGCGCGGGCGGTTTCCACTGCCAGTTTGAGTTCTTCCGGCTTTTCAATGACCAGGATGACTTTCTTTCCCAATTTCCGGCCGATGAGGGCGGTACGGATGAATTCCGCGTCCTTGTATCCGTTGCAGATCAACAGGCTTTCCGGATCCCGGTGTTGGGCCAGTCCGGCAAAGAGCTCAGGCTTGCTGCCGACCTCGAGCCCAAAATGGAACGGCTCCCCGGCATCGAGGATTTCCTCCACCACCTCCCGCATTTGGTTGACCTTGATGGGGAAAACCCCGCGATACTCGCCTTTGTAGCGGGTGGCCTTGATGGCGTCGGCAAAAGCCTGGTTGATAGCCCGCACCCGGTGCCGGAGAAGATCGTGAAACCGGATGAGCAGGGGGAAGTGAAGGCCACGCTCCTTGGCCCGAGCGGCAACTTTAGCGAGGTCGATATCCGCACCTTCCGTGGCCAGGGGTTTGACGGTGATGTGGCCCTCGGGATTCACTCCAAAATATCCGCTGCCCCAACGGGCGATGCCGTAGGTGCGGATGGCGTCTTCGATCGTCCAGGTTTCCGGCGCAAATGGCACAGCGTCATTCATAGACGCCTTGGGCATTGGAATGCAACGATTGGATGCAAAGTTCGGCTCTCTTGCGACCGCCCTGTCGGGAGTTAGGCTGATGGCATGGCCAGCGATGCGATTCATGTGCAGATTCTCGGTCTGATGCCGGCCGCCAGCGGCATGGCGGTGTTTTTGGGGAATGACACCAAGACCTTCAGTATTCATGTGGACCATGGGGTTGGCACCTCCATCGCGCTTTTGCTCAAAGGGGAGAAGAGGGAACGGCCTCTAACCCACGACCTGATTCATCTCATCCTGCAGGGGTTCGGGATCACCGTGGACAAGGTGATCATCAATGATCTTCGCAATGACACCTACTTTGCGCGTTTGACCCTGCGGCAAGTTGGGGTGGGTGGAACCTCCATCACGGAGATTGATGCCCGACCCAGCGACTGCGTGGCCATTGCCCTGGAGACGCAAAAGCCGATCTATGTGGCCAAGGCTGTATGGGACAAGGTTTCCGACATGACCCCTTTTCTGCAGGAGCTGAAAAAGAAGTTTGAGACCGGGTCCGTGACGGGGGAGGAAGGTGGCGAGGAGGCGGGGGGAGAGGAGAAGGGGGGAAACGAGAAGCCCAGAAATCCCGGAGGGAAAGGACCCAAAAAAAGCTAAACGTGGGGTTGATTGGGGAAACGAAGCGGGAAGGTGGGTGTCGGTCAGGATTTTAAACGTATGGGCGTCATGAACGCCGCGAACTGGACAATTATCAGCTCTTCTCGTCCAGAGGAGGCTCGATTTCGGACATGATCTGCAGAATGCGGTCGCCCCGTTTTTGAGCCTCATCCACGTGGAAATGGAGACGGGGGGTGTACTTGATATGGAGAGCCTTATTGAGTTCCGACTGCCACTCCTCCTTCAGCATGTTCAGGGTGTGAATGACCTGGGCATCGGGGGTGGATCCATCAAGATGGGAGATGAAAATCTGGGCGTGCCGCAGATCGGGACTGACCTCCACGCCGGTGATGGTGATGAGTTGCCCCTCCAGCGTGCGTTCCCGGGTGATGAGACGGGCGAGAACGGAGCGGATGGATTCGGAGACGCGGACGAGGCGACGGGAAGACATGGGGTTAGATTAAGATGAAGGGGAAGATGAAGAGAAGAAAAAGGAAAGCGGGAAACTAAAGATCAGAGCGTTTGGGGGACTTTTTCGAGCTGGTAGCACTCGATGATATCCCCCTCCTCGTACTCGTCGAAATTGCCCAACCGGATTCCGCACTCCAGCCCTTGGCGGACTTCCGGCACGTCCTCCTGGAAGCGCTTGAGGGTGACCACGCCGCCGTCGTAAATCGGCTGCTTTTTGCGAATAACCCGGGCGCGACCACTCTTGGTGATCCGGCCGCTCTGCACCTGACATCCGGCCACCATGAATTTGGAGAGCTCGAACACCTTCTTGACCAGGGCATTGCCGAGGGGGCTTTCGCGGAGCTCGGGATCGAGGAGTCCCGTCATGGCTTCCTTCACCTGGTCGACGAGTTCGTAAATGATACTGAAGAGCTTGATCTGGATGCCCTCGCGCTTGGCGGCGTTGGCGGCCGAGTTGTCCGTCTTGGTGTTGAAACCGATGACCACGGCTCCAGAGGCCTTGGCGAGGAGGATGTCGGACTCGGAGATCGGTCCGATGGTTGAGAGGATGATATCGAGCGTGACCTTCTGGCTTTGGATTTTCTTGAGGGATTCGACGATGGCTTCGACCGAGCCTTGTACGTCGCCCTTGAGGACGATGCGAAGGCACTTTTTCTGGCCTTCGGCGATGCTGGCGAAAAGGTTTTCAAGGGTGACGCCCGAGGGGGCGGCAGGACCGGCAGCCAGTCGGGTCACCCGTTCAGCTTCCTGACGTTCTTCGACGATGGAACGGGCTTCCCGTTCCGAACCCACGACCACCACTTCCTCTCCTGGGGCGGGGGCTCCGCTGAGGCCGACAATGCGGGCGGGGACGGAAGGACCGGCGCCGTCTTTCAACGGGTTGCCGGCGTCATCGAGGAGGGCTTTAACCTTGCCGAGATGCGGACCGCAGACAAAAGAGTCTCCGACCTTCAGGCAACCGCTTTGGACGAGAACAGTGGAGGTGGGGCCACGACCGGTTTCGATCTGCGTTTCGATCACGCGGGCACGGGCGTGGCCAGTGGGGTCGGCGCGCAGTTCCAGAACCTCCGCCTGCAGTCCGATCATTTCCAAAAGTTTTTCGATTCCGGTGCCCTTGGTGGCGGACACCTCGCAGACCACGGTTTGGCCGCCCCACTCCTCGGGAGCAAGACCGAGCTCCTGGAGCTGGCCTTTGACCTTGTCGAGATTGGCTCCGGGCAGGTCGATCTTGTTGATCGCGACCATGACCGTGACCTTGGCGGCTTGGGCATGACGGAGCGCCTCGAGTGTTTGGGGCTTGATGCCGTCATCGGCGGCGACGACAAGGACGACGATGTCGGTGACCGTGGCTCCACGGGCCCGCATGGCAGTGAAAGCCTCGTGGCCTGGCGTGTCCAGGAAGGTGATGGAGGAGTCCCCACGTTTGACCGTGTAGGCGCCGATATGCTGGGTGATGCCGCCAGCTTCGCCCGAGGCGACTTTTGTGCGGCGGATAGCGTCGAGCAGGGAGGTTTTTCCGTGGTCGACGTGACCCATGAAGGTGACCACCGGAGGACGGGGCTTGAGATTGGCGGACGGAACCGGCTTGGCCTTGGGGGGCTCCACCACGGGGGCGACTTTGTGGACTCCGCCTCCCTCTTTTCTTTTTTCCGCCATGAAGATGAGCCCGCGTTTTTCGCAGATCTTTTTGGCCACCGCCTCCTCGAGGGTCTGATTAAGGGTGGCGAATACATTCATCTCCATCAGCTCATGGATCAGCTGGAAGGGTTTCAGATTCAGTCGAGAAGCCAGATCGCGCACCTGGATCGGCGGCTTCATCTGAATGACTTTGGATTCGTCGATCGGACCATCCGCCGCAGGTGTTTCGGCCGAGGCGGGAGCCGCGGCCGGAGCGGGCTCCGGTTTGGTGACAGGGATGGTAACGGGTGCAGGGGTAGGGGCGACAGAGGCGGGTGAGGGGGTAGGAGTGGGCTCTAGTGCCTTCTCCTTGGTCGCAGTTTTCCGGGCGGGTTTGGCGGTAGGATCTTTTGGAGCCGCGGCTTTCGTGGCGCGCGGTTTCTTCGGAGCGGCGGCTTCCCCCACGAGGTGGCCATGCCGGGCGAGGGACGGGACTTCAGCTTTTGGCGGCTGCGAGGGCCGCCTGGGCCTTGGTGCGAATCTCCTTGGCTTGTTCGGGGGTAAGATCAGGAACGGCTTCGGCTAGGTCGGTCTCGGTGGCCTCGCAGATGGCCTCGGCGGTGCTGAAACCGACGGAGGCGATTTTCTGGGCGAGGGGAAGCTCGATCCCGAGGGCGGTGGCGAGGGTCTGGACGGCCTGCTCGAGTTTCTGTTCGAAGCCGGCCACCTCGGTCTTGTCCTCCTCGACATCGATCTGCCAACCGGTGAGACGGCTGGCCAAGCGGGCGTTGTGACCCTTGCGACCGATCGCGAGGGAAAGGTTTTCCGCATCGACGAGG
>RGYX01000109.1 GCA_010031845.1 Verrucomicrobiota bacterium | reverse complement strand
GGGCGCTTTTGGCCACCACAAGATTCGGGTTCTTTTCGGAACCCAGAACGTCGGCCCGAATCTGGGCCTCGGGAACGCGGGGATCATACACCAACACCTTGGCTCCCTCCTTCAGCAGATCGCGGCAGACGGCAATGGCGGCGGTTTCCCGGGTGTCGTTGGTGTCCTTCTTGAAGGCAAAGCCGAGGACGGCGATGTGTTTGCCGGTCACGGTGCTGAAGAGATCGTTCACGATCCGAGCGGAAAAACGGGACTTCTGCCAGTCGTTCATCTTCACCACCGACTCCCAATAGGCGGCCACTTCGGGCAGACCGAAATGTTCGCAGAGATAAACCAGGTCGAGAATGTCCTTCTGGAAACAGGAGCCCCCAAATCCGACCGAGGCCTTGAGAAACTTTGGGCCGATCCGGGAATCAGATCCAATGGCCCGCGCCACCTCATCCACATCCGCTCCGGTGGCTTCGCACAGTCCCGAGATGGCGTTGATCGAGGAAATGCGCTGGGCCAGAAATGCATTGGCCACCAGTTTGGAAAGCTCGGAGGACCAGAGATTGGTCGTGAGAATCTTTTTCCGCGGCACCCAGCGGGCGTAAATCGAAACCACTTTCTCGATGGCGGCCAACCCCTCGGGGGTCTGTTCCCCGCCAATCAACACCCGGTCGGGATTTTCCAAGTCAGCCACTGCGGTGCCTTCGGCCAGAAACTCCGGATTGGAGAGGACCTGAAAAGTCCCGTTTTTGGAGTTGGACCGGAGAATCGTGAGCATCGAGGAAGCGGTGCGCACAGGAATCGTGCTTTTTTCCACAATGATCTTCGGCCCCTCGGAAACCTCCGCAATCATCCGGGCGGCGGCTTCAATGTACTTCAGGTCGGCCGCGCGCCCCGCCCCCACCCCCTGAGTCTTGGTGGGCGTACCCACGCACACAAAGATGATGTCGGCGGACTTGATCGCCCCCTTCACGTCCGTGCTGAAAAAGAGATTCTTACCCCGGGCCGAAGCCACGACCTTGTCCAATCCCGGCTCATAAACCGGCAACTGATCCGTGTTCCAAGCGGCGATCCGGGCCTCGTTGGGGTCGGTGACAGTGACTTGGATATCGGGACACTTGGCCGCAATCATGGCCATGGTGGGTCCACCGACATATCCGGCGCCCAGACAGCAGATGGAGAGTTTCGACATCGGAAGATTAACGCAAATTTTTCGTGTTTTGGCTAGGCACCCGCCGAGATCTGGCGAAGGGATTCCGCATAGCTGTTTTTCCCAATCGCATCCGCCAGAGAATGCAGTTGCTTGGCATCAATCCATCCCTTGCGGAACGCTACTTCCTCGGGCGACCCGATCAGAAGCCCTGTCCGGGTCTGGACGGTCTGCACAAACTGAGCCGCCTGCAAAAGTCCCTCCGCTGTCCCCGTATCCAACCAAGCGGACCCACGGCCAAATCTTTCCCCGTGGAGAGAATGATCCTTCATATAGCAACGGCTCAGATCCGTGATCTCCAGCTCCCCCCGGGCGGAAGGTTTGAGGGCCTTGGCGAATTCCACCGCCCGGCCATCGTAAAAATAGAGCCCGCAGTTGGCCCAGTTGGATTTCGGCTTCACCGGCTTTTCCTCAATCGAGCTGATCCGGTTCTGGGCGTCAAACGTAAGCACCCCGTACGAGGATGGATCCACCACCTGATAAGCAAAAATGGTCGCCCCTTGTTCCCGGGAGTTGGCGGAGGCCAGGAGTTTGCCCAATTCCGATCCGTAAAAGAAATTGTCTCCGAGAATGAGACAGGAAGGGGAATTCCCGATAAACTTGGCCCCGATGTGATACGCCTGGGCCAAACCCTCCGGCTTGGGTTGCTCGGCGTAGGAGATGGAGATACCCATCGATTTTCCATCCCCAAAAAGGTTTCGAAAAAGGGTCAGATCATGGGGAGTGGAGATCAATAGGATTTCCCGGATGCCCGCCAGCATCAAAACCGATAGCGGATAATAAACCATCGGCTTGTCGTAGAGGGGCAGAAGCTGTTTGGAGACGGCCCGGGTCAACGGCCAAAGACGCGTCCCCGTTCCCCCCGCCAAAATAATGCCTTTTCTCGTCACCTGGTTCCTCCGTGAAAGATGGTAGATAGAAGACACGAGATAGGAAACCGTCCGTTTTGCATCCCCCTATCTTCCATCTCCCATATCGCTGCCGCCCCTGGCCGTTTCCCCCGATTTTTTCGGGGGAAGACCCTCATCTCCCCTGCTCTCTGTTCTGTTCCGCAAGCGAGTTGCGGCCCGCCCAACCATCTACTTCCGGTTTTTGCGGGCCTCCTCCGGCACCCCTTCCAGCGGATGCCGCGCCGTGGGCAACACGGTTGCCACCGGCACTTCCGTCTCCGACAACCTGCCGAGAAACTCAAGCAACACCGCCACCCGTTGCCGGGCTGGCATGATTCTCGTGACCACCGCCTTCAGCCCGGCAAACGCCCCCTCCACGACCTGCACTTCCTCCCCCATTTTCACCTCCGGCTGGATGGTAATCGTCTCTGTTTCACCTTCCGGCACGACGGACTGCAAATCGCGGATCGCTGGTTCGGGAACCGGAATGATTTTGTTGCCGAAATGAACGATGGTGCTGACCCCAGGGCAGTACTGCACCCCGCGGTGCTGCGTCAGGTAATCGAACCTTCCAAAAAGGTAGGAGGGGAAGAGGGCCTCCACATACCACCGCCGTCCCGTACGGGTGGCCTTTTGGAAACGCAGCCGCGGACAAAACACCTCGATTCCGAAAATCTTTCTCAAGTGGGCGATGGCCAAGTGCTCCTGTTTGGGCGCGACGCGCAGGCAAAACCATTTTTGTTCCAACGGCCCCCCTTCCAGGAGTTGGGCCGGCTCAAAATGCAGGAAGGCCCCGGGCTCGTTAGTGATGACAGCGCTGGGACTCTTTTCCATGGTCAGGCTTTCAGAAACTTTAGCGCAAAGGGTATGATCTTCTGCCCGGTCCGCTGCCAGGAACGGATCCGGTGGACCCGGTTTTCATGCACCCGACGCAGGGTGGGAGTCTCCCTGGCAATCACCTCCTCCAGTTGCGCCAGTTTTCGCGAACCCTCCGCCAATCGGGGCCCGATCTTTTCCTTAAGAAATCCCGCCGCCAGATTGCGAAGCCCCAGTTCCGGCTCGTAAAAATCACGCCGATCCCCCACCCGATAGACCGTCCGCACCGCCTGACAATCGCGGAGAAAACGGAGCCCTTGGCTCGCCGACCCTTTGCTGAGCCCCAACCGCGCAATGATCTCGTCCATGGCCAGGGACTCCTCGGAGGCGAAAAGAAGGCCGTAAATCTCCCCCACCGACTTGGGCATTCCCGCCAGGTCGGCCAAAGAGACAAAGAACTCCACCAAAGCGACCTCCACTTGGGACAACCCCCGGGAAGAGCTCCCGTTCCTACCCCTCTTGCCATTCATTCCGGCGGAATGGGTCATCCTTCATACCCTACCCCAAACTCTCATTTTGTTCAATAATATTTGAACTCTGCGCGCCGCAGCATGGCGGTTGCCCCCCCCGACCCAATCGATTCCATCGCCCCCTCATCCATCAGCTTGGGCGGGGCGGCTTCGATGAGGGCGCCCGCGTTGGACATTTTTTCATCCGGAGCTACAAATCCCCATGGCGCTGATGCTTTCCAACAACCGCATGATCGCCGGCGTCTGTGATGCTTTCCAACAACCGCATGATCGCCGGCGTCTGTGGAGGCCTGGCCGAATGGCTCGGTTGGGATCCCACGCTGGTCCGAATTCTCTATGCCATCCTCACGGTCTTTACCGCTTTCTCGGGCCTGATCGTCTACCTGCTTCTTTGGATCATTATGCCCCGCAAGTCGGGCTGATCCGCCAATCCTTACTCCCTTCCCTTCTCCTCTTTCCATCGTTTCACCAGGTCATTCCGGATCCCCAGATGATCCAGAACCCGGGCCACCACCGTATCCGCCACATCCTCCACGGATTTTGGCTTTCCGTAAAAGGAGGGGATAGCCGGCAACATCACCGCCCCGGCCTCGATCAGCGACACCACATTCCGCGCCTGCACCAGATTCCAAGGGGTCTCCCGCGGGACGAGAATCAGCTTTCTCTTTTCCTTGAGAAACACGTCCGCCGACCTTGCGATCGTGCCGTCACTATAACCATGGGCGATCCTCCCCAGCGTCCCCATCGAGCACGGCACGATCGCCATCGCCTCAAATTTGGCTGACCCGCTGGCAAACGGCACCTGCATGGTCTTGTCCCCATGCACTTTCATTTTTTCGGGAATCTGCAAGCCGCTCTTCCCCAACTCGGTCACGGCCACTTCTGCCGCATGCTCACTCAGCACCACGTGACACTCCGCAACCTCTTTGGCCCGCGCGATCTCTTCCAGCAAACGCTGGGCATAGATCGACCCGCT
>RGYX01000108.1 GCA_010031845.1 Verrucomicrobiota bacterium | reverse complement strand
CACCAGACCCGGGTGCGGATGCGTTCTCCGCGGAAAGACATCAAGCGATGTCGATCTCCTTGGCGAGGTAGACGTCCTGAATCGCATTCAGAATCTCGATGCCATCCTTGAGCGGCTTTTGGAACGCCTTGCGACCGGAAATCAGACCCATCCCCCCCGCGCGCTTGTTGATCACGGCCGTCTTGACTGCTTCGGCGATGTCATTCTTTCCGGAAGCCCCGCCCGAATTGATCAGACCCGCCCGCCCGGCAAAGCAGTTCAACACCTGGTACCGGCAGAGATCGATCGGATGGTCCGAGGTCAGCTCGGAATAGATGCGGGGGTCAGTCTTGCCGTAATCACTGCCAGCCAACTTGAGGGCATTGTAGCCCCCGTTGTTCTCGGGGAGTTTCTGCTTGATGATGTCGGCCTGGATGGTCGAACCGATGTGGTTGGCCTGCGAGGTCAGATCGGCGGATAGATGGTAATCTTTCTCCTTCGTCTTGAAGGCAGGATTTCGCAGATAGCACCAGAGAATCGTGTACATCCCCAGCTCATGGGCGATGGCAAAGGCCCTGGAAATTTCCTCAATCTGCCGACCGGATTCCGGGGAACCGAAATAGATGGTGGCTCCCACCCCGACCGCCCCCATGTCAAATGCCTGCTTCACGCCCGCAAAAAGTTTCTGGTCGGCCAGATTGGGATAGGTGAGAAGCTCATTGTGATTGATCTTGAGCACAAAGGGAATCTGGTGGGCGTACTTGCGGGCCACGGTTCCCAACACGCCCAGCGTCGAGGTCACGGCATTACATCCCCCCTCGATCGCCAGCTTCACGATGTTTTCCGGATCAAAATAGTCCGGGTTGGGAGCAAAAGAGGCGCCGGCAGAATGTTCGATGCCCTGATCCACCGGAAGGATCGAGAGGTAACCGGTGCCGGACAGCCGTCCGTGACGGAAAGTGCTTGCCAGGTTCCGAAGGACGGAGATGGAGCGGTCACTATCCCGCCAAACGCGATCCACAAAATCCGGGCCAGGAAGATGGAGGCGGGCCTTGGCTACCGTTTTGCAGGTGTGACTCAAAAGGCTTTTGGCTTCCGTTCCCAGATGTTTTTCGATGTCGGAGAATTTCACAGCCCCAAAGATTCCCTTTTTTTGTCAGTCGGGTCAATCTTGCAACTACGCGTCCCCACTTGCCCCAAAGGTTTCGCCCCCTACCTTGAGATTATGTTTCGTTGGCTGTCTTTGGTCATATTGGGTCTCCTCCTGAATGGGATCGGCCTCTCCCTCCTCGCCTGGGCCGCCCACCAGAAATTCTCTGCTGGCGGGGAATGGTTTTGGTCGGGCACCCTCGCCTTGGTCCTCTGCAATGCCGGCATCTGCTGCGTGGTGGGCGCCAAAAAGCCGGAATCACGATCCTGAATCCCCATCCGCACCACCCGCCGACCCCGCCTGACTACGGAAAGGTGGATCTGGTTCGTTATGACGATCGCGAATATCAACGCTGGTCGGAGGGTTTCGCCTTCCGACGCCGTAGGGAAAGGCAGCGCACGGGGAAGGTCCGGATTGAGCCGGCCGCCCTCTCCATCATCAGTGCGGCGGCAGAGATCGGGGTTCGCTCCATCCTGTCCCACCACTTCCACCTGGGAGATCGACGGATCATCCGTTACCAGGATCCTGAGCACGGAGACCAACTTCGGGGTCGACACCGCTTCCGGGAACTCGACGCCGTCGCCTTCTCCGGTGACAAGGCCACCGCGGTTTTTGAATTCAAACTCAGCGGACTGGGATCCGCCTCTGCCGTTTCCCGGGCCGCTAAACAACTCCGTTCGGCTGCAGAGATGATCCGTCAGGGATATGGCCATACCCCCAAGGTTGCGGTTGTTCTGATTCATGCGGGCGAAGGCCACCCCGACCTGGGCAAGCCCGGGGGGCGGTTCGGCGTCCGATCCACCCGGCTTCAAGGCTCCTCGCTGGCCCATCTCCCCGAACAACCCATTCCCTGTTTCGTCTTCACCATGAAGGAGGCGATCGAGGAGGCTCGCCGCATCGGCCACGAAGTGGACCAGAAGCTCGAAAAAAGAGCCGCCCGCGAGGGCAAGCACGGTATCACCCATGGCCAACGACGCATGGTCCCTCGCCTCCCGATCAGGGAGATTCTCTCCACGGTCGGACAACTCGCCCTGAAACTCATTCAGGCCATTGGTAAAGTCGCCGGCAAGGTAGGTCGACGACGCCCCGCCCACTTCCACCATCATCGGCGCAGATACCGGGGCGGCCGCAGACGCCGTTAAGCCGTTACTTCGTGTTGACGTTGCAGACCGGAATCCCCTGCCGTTTAAACGAGTCCGGTTCGGCGGAGTTGATGTCGGCCTGACTCACCAAGCCAACTCTCTCGCCTCCGATCGAAACCACATCCACCTTGGTGGGGCCCCCCTCCGCTTGGGCATGACTCCCCATCCAAGGCTGGAAGGCGTGCCACCAAAGGCCTCCGGCCACCAGGGCCAGCAGAAGTTTCGTTGCGGGATCGGTACGGAGGGTAATGGATTTATATTTCATGCGCTACGCATATACGAACACCGAAAAAAACACGACTCGATTCGTTTTTCCAAAAGCGTATTCTGGGCACATGAGACCAATCCTACCTGCCTTGATCTTGGCGCTTCTCCCCCTGACCTCCCCACTGTCGGCCGAGGAGACCACCAACCCCCCCACCCCGGCGGCGGAGGAGGTGGTTCAATCCCAAGGCATCAAAATATGGAAAAAGGGGAAACCCACCAACGCCTTCACGGTCATTGGTTATGAGACCTTGATGAGACAGCGAGGATTTGAAAATGCCCAAAACAACATCGCCCGCGGGGTCCTAGCCCGCCATGGGAATGCCGCCATCGTGCTCTCCGTCATTAACTCCCAACGCCTCAACTTCGAACTCAACACCCAGGACGAGCGACTCGACGGTATAGACGTGCGTTACCAAATCATTTCTCTCAAGCCCTAGAATGCCCACGCTTCTCCGGATCTTCCTCCTCTTCCTGGGGAGTGGAGCTCTTCCCCTTCAATCCCAGGTGGTGCCCGTCCAAGCCAACGTGGATGCCCAGGCCCAACGACGAATTCAGGCGGATGCCCAAGAGTCCCTCCGCCGCCGTCGGGTTGAGGAAAACATCCGCCGTCTGTTGCCCGCCTTGGATCCGGCCAATCTGACCGGGCCTAAGGGTCCCGCCAAAACCGTCCAGGCCATGGCCGCTTTCGCCGATCTGCTCAACGAAGGGATAACCCCAAAAGAGTCTGTGCAGCAGGCCTTAAAAAAATCCGTTTTGGAGCCATCAGCCACCGAAAAGACTTCCGTTTACCTTCTAAAATGCTGGAGCAGCCTATCCGACCGACTTACCCCGGAAGACCTGCCAGCCATGCGAAAAGGAGAGGAACCGACTCCCCCCCTCAACCTGCCCCCCTATCAACCATGAATCTCCCTCCTCCCCCCAACGGATACCAAAGCATCCGTCTGCCCACGGGCTCCGCGTGGATTCTGCCCCGGGCCAAAAGAAATCTCATCGCAGGCTGGCAAAAGCTCAACTTTCAGGCTCCCCTTCGGTTGGCCGCCCGACGACACCCCGAAGCCGTCATTTTGCGGGGACGCGCACCCGTGATTGCCTTTCCCTGCCCCGGACTGGGAAAGGTTGTCATCCGCCCCTGCTGGCACGGAGGCGGGTGGGGACGGTTGACGCGGGATCTCTATTTCGGCCCTTCCAGGGCGCTCCGTGAACTTACTCGCTCGCAAACGCTACGCTCCAAGAAGATTCCCACTCCGGAAATCCTGGCCGTATTGTTTTATCCTGCCGGATGTTTTCTTCGCATGGATGTCGTCACTTCCGCCATCCCGGAGAGTCGGGACTTTGTCGACTTCCTTTCCAGCCGGCCGACCCCTTCCCAGCGAAAGTCCTCCTTCGCCGCCATCCGATCACTCTTCTCCAAACTTCGCCAGCACGGGGTTCGCCATCCGGATCTAAACGCACGAAACATTCTTTTGTCTCATGCAGCCAAGAACCCTTGGCAGGCGTGGTTGTTGGATGTCGACTGCGTCCACATCGAAACTCCCGGGGATGCCCGAATCGACACCGCGAACCGCAACCGACTCCTGCGCTCCCTTTTCAAACGATCCCGACTTGGGGATCTGGGCATGGACGAAACCCGCGTGCAGGCTCTTTGGCGCGAACTATTCCCCACCTCATGAATCTCCCCGCTCAACCCCGCATCTGCATCGTCCTCCTGAGCGCCGTGGGGGACGTGGTCCACGCCCTGCCGATTGTGACTGCGATCAAGCGTCATCGCCCCCAATCCAAGATCACCTGGCTGCTCCAGGACGCCGGGGCGGCCTTGATTCAGGGACACCCTGCCGTGGACGAAATTCTTCTTTTTCGGCGCCAGGCTGGCCTCGCCGGATTTGTCAAAATGGCGATGGAACTCGCCGAACGCCCTTTTGACGTGGTCCTCGACCTG
>RGYX01000107.1 GCA_010031845.1 Verrucomicrobiota bacterium | reverse complement strand
TTGGTTCTCGATGAGCCGACCGCTGCCCTCGACTCACGGGCCGAAAAAGAGATCCAGACCGCCATCGATTCCCTGGAAGAGGGTCGGACCGTGATCTGCATTGCCCACCGCCTCTCGACTCTGGCCAACATGGATGAAATTATTGTTTTGGACCACGGTCGGGTGGTGGAGCGCGGCACATTCGAGGAATTGCTCAAGGCCAAGGGTCATTTTGCAAAAATGGCAGAACAGCAAAGGCTTACAGCCAAAGATTAAATAAGCGCCAAGGCGGGATTATTTCGGATTTGGAATTTGGAAATTGGAATTGAATCAAGGCGATGAACAAACAGAAGCTGGAATTATTTCGGAATTCGAATTTGGGATTGCTGTGAAGCGATGAACAAGCAGGAGCTAGAGCAAAGGACCAAGGAGTTCTCGCTCAATTTGATCCGGTTTTTACAGAGCCTCCCAAAGAACTATCTGGGTGAAGCCATGGGCAGGCAGTTGCTTAAATCCGGGACCTCCATCGGGGCAAACTGCCGGGAAGCGAATCGTGCGGAATCCAAGGCCGACTTTATCCATAAGCTCGCTATCGCGGAAAAGGAGGCTTCGGAGACTGTTTATTGGCTGGAAATGATGCTGGAAGCCGGCATTGGCGGCAAGCAGGAGGCCTTAAGGTTGATGCAAGAAGCGAGGGAGCTCTTGGCGATATTTACTGCGGCTGGGCGAACATCGAAAGGTCGAAGATGATTTCTAAATTCGAATTTTCAAATCCGAAATGGTATAAAGCCGAGCCTCAATTCTTATGAGAAGTGACTTTATAGTTATCGGTGGGGGCATCGTTGGCTTGGCCGCCGGATTACGCATCTTGGAGGCAAACCCCGGGAAGAAGTTACTGTTGCTGGAAAAAGAAAGTTCTCTGGGCCAACACCAGACAGGCCACAACAGCGGAGTGCTCCATGCCGGCCTCTATTACAAGCCGGGCTCCCTCAAGGCCAAATTGGCTGTCGAAGGACTAAGGCAAATGGTCGTCTTCTGCCAAAGGCATGGAGTGTCTCACGAGCAGTGTGGCAAGATTGTGGTGGCCACGGAACCAGACGAGCTGCCGAGACTGGAAAAGTTGGTGGAGCGGGGAGTCGCCAACGGTCTCAAGGGATTGCGAAAGCTCTCTCCCGAACAGATCCGGGAAATTGAACCTTACGCCGCAGGATTGGCAGCCATCCATGTTCCTGAAGAGGGAATCGTGGACTACGCGGGTGTGGTTGAGGCGATGGCGAAAGAGATAAAAGCCTTGGGGGGTGAAATTAGAAATGGCGAGCGGGTGGATCGGCTAAAAGAGGCAGGAGGAATTTGGCGGGTTGAGACCTCCAGCGAAACTTATGAAACCAAACAGGTGGTGGCATGTGCGGGACTTCACTCCGACCGGGTAGCCTTACGGTCAGGAATGAAGCCTACGGCAAAGATCATCCCTTTTCGGGGAGAGTATTACATGATCCGGAAAGAGCGTCAGTTCCTTGTCCGAAATCTGATTTACCCGGTGCCCGACCCGCAGTTTCCCTTTCTCGGAGTCCATTTCACACGAATGGTGAAAGGGGGCGTGGAGGCGGGCCCCAATGCCGTTCTCGCCATGGCCCGGGAAGGGTACACTTGGGGGGACATCAACATCATGGATTTGGCCGAAAGCCTCTCTTTTCCGGGCCTTTGGAAATTCATGCTCAAATATCCCTCCATTTGCAGCTACGAAATCTGGCGGTCCATCAACCGAAGGGAGTTTTGCCGATCTTTGCAGAAACTGGTCCCCGAGATTTGCGAGCAGGATTTGGAAACGGGCTCGGCCGGGGTTCGGGCGCAAGCCATGTCTTCGGATGGGTCCTTGGTGGAGGATTTTTCCTTTGTCGAAGAACCGGGAATTCTTCATGTGGTCAATGCCCCCAGTCCGGCGGCCACGGCAAGCTTGGCGATTGGAGAATATGTGGCTCGAAGGCTGGACCTTAAATCTGCGAAGTAGATGATTTCGAATTGGGGAATTCGAATTTCGAAATCAGCCGGCCCCAGGCTAAGGCGCCCTACTCAATACTAGGTTTTGGATTGAGGCGTGCGCTCGGACGCGGCGGAGCGCGTCCCTACAGAGGCTCAGAGATTCATCCTGCAATCATCTGTAGGGCCCCGCTCCTTCGGGGCCTAAGACAAAGCCAAAACGCCCAATGTTCCCTTCATCTTCATCCTCATCCTCAGGCCAACCGGCCTGTCCATTTGTCCACTACAGCCGGATATGGCTATCATGCGGACGTGTCATCCTCACCCCTGATTGCCCGGGTTCTGCAACTCAACTCCCGCTTGCGAGGAGGCGGCACCGACAATCAATGTCTGGCACTGGCTCAAGGGCTGGCCAAAAGAGGCTGGACGGTGGAGATCGCCGGACCCATTGATGCCCCCCTCTCCCCACAGGCTGCCAAGCTTTCCCTTCATGAACTGCCCCGCTTTCGCCCGCTACAAATTCTAAGTCTTGCCCGACTCCTCCGAGTTGCCCGTCCCCGCATCCTTCACGCCCACCACGGAGACGACTATTGGACCGCTCTCCTCGCCTCCCGCCTCGTTCAACCCTCCCCCTTGGTCGTCTTCACCAGGCATCTGGCCAAAAGCCCCCGCTCCCCGCTTAGCCGAAATCATCTCTTCTCCAACGCCGATGCGGTCATCGCCGTCTCCGAATTTGTCGCCCAAGTGCTGCGAAAAGGGCACGACGACCCGGCCTCCCCCGTCCCCGAACGCCATCACCGCCACCCCTGCCGGATCGATCCCAGAAAGCTTCATGTCATCCATACCGGAATCGACACCACTATCTTTCAACCCAAGGAGGTGTCCTTCGCCACCTCTGCTCGCCGAAAGCTCGGACTGAAAGACAAGGAGATTGCCTTCGGTGTGGTTGGAGGCTTTGACCTCCCGGTCGGCAAAGGCCAACGCGTTTTTCTCCGTGCCGCCAGGGAAGTTATGACCCGACTCCCGCAAGCCCGGTTCATTCTGGCGGGAAGAGGATCCATGGAGCCCACCCTACAGGAGGACATCCAGCATCTCGGCCTGGGCGAACGCGCCCGACTGATCGGGCAACAGGACGATCCCGTCTCTCTTTATCATGCTCTGGATGTTCTCGTGCATCCCCAAATCGCCACCGAGGCCTTTCCCTCGGTCGTGCTGGAGGCCCATGCCTGCGGGCGTCCGGTCATCGCCTCGGAACTCGACGGCATTCCGGAGGCTTGGAGAATCGGCGGGGTCGGACAACTTGTGCCTGCGGGCGATCCTTTTCTGCTGGCCCGAGCCATGATCCATCAAGCCGAGCACCCTACCCCGGACGAATCCGAGCGGACCGAAATCCACCGGAGGATCGAAGCGGAAGCCTCCCTGCCTGTGCAAGCGAAGAAAGTGGAGGATTTGTACCGAAGGCTGATGGCGCGTTAGCTCGTTAGATTAAGATTAAGATGCAGATTAAGGTAGGGCGGGCTCGATGAGCTCGCCTAGCTCGAGGCCCAACGTTCAAAGGTTCACTTAAGTGCTCTCATCGAGGGCACCCTACCAAAGCCCGAATTCACAACCATCAACCGGAAAATGCTTCACGGCCCGCCGGGCCGTCGAGCCCTACCTATGTTTGAGCCATGAACGCACGGGAGTCTCTTCATCCTAATCCTCTGTCCTAAGGCTTGAGATTCAGCCCTGAAACACCCATCATCAACCATTATGCCCATCCACGATAATATTCTAGGAACCATCGGCCGGACCCCGCTGGTCAAACTGCAGCGCATTTCTGCCGGATTGCCCGCCACCGTGGCGGTGAAAGCCGAATTCTTCAACCCACTCGGTAGCGTTAAGGACCGCATCGGTGCCGCCATGATTGAAGCGGGCGAAAAAGAGGGCCGAATCACCCCCAAGACCACGATCATCGAACCCACCTCAGGCAACACGGGCATTGCCTTGGCCTTCGTCGCCGCCGCCAAAGGATACAAACTCATCCTGACCATGCCCGAGAGCATGAGCTTGGAACGTCGCACCCTCCTTGCCCTTCTCGGAGCCAAGCTCGAACTCACTCCCGCCACCGAGGGCATGAAAGGAGCCATCGCGCGGGCCGAGGCGCTGGCCAAGGAAATTCCCAACTCCTGGATTCCCCAGCAGTTCAAAAACCCCGCCAATCCGGCCATTCACAAAAAGACCACCGCCGAGGAAATCTGGAGCGACACGGATGGCAAGGTCGACATCCTCGTCTCGGCCGTCGGCACCGGGGGTACGATCACGGGGGTGGCCGAGGTGATCAAAGGCAGGAAGAAATCCTTCCAGGCCATCGCGGTGGAGCCCAAGGATTCCCCCGTCATCTCACAGACCCGCTCTGGACAGCCGGTTAAGCCCGGCCCCCACAAAATTCAGGGAACCGGTGCCGGCTTTGTGCCGGACAATCTCCACCTCGACATCGTCGACGAGGTCATCACGGTCAGCAACGACGAAGCCTTCGCCATGGCCCGCCGGA
>RGYX01000106.1 GCA_010031845.1 Verrucomicrobiota bacterium | reverse complement strand
GCCCAACCGACTCAGGAAACTTTTCCTCCTGCGGGATTCCGACCGTTCTTCACCACCAGCCAGATCAGACCGCTCGCCACCGTCGCCGGCGCCGCCAGCATGAAAATCACGCTCCAACCGAATCCCAACCCAGTCGCGTTCAACCCGCCGGAGACCATCTTGGACCCGTTGGAGCCATCCGTTTTGGTAAAACTGTCCTTGCAGGTGGGGCACGCCTGAAGCAACCCCCCCAAGACCAGGAAAAGGGCCACCCCCGCCGAGAACATCTTGCTTCGAACCATGACCCTTAGATTAATTCTTCCCCAAGACCCCCGCAAGACACCATCGGCATCCCTCGACTCATGCCCAATTGCCCCATAAAGTTAGGGCCACATGGATGCCAACCTTACCCGCCGGATCATCGACCGCCTCGCCTCCGCCAAAGACCCGGTTCTGCTCACCCATCTTCGTCCCGACGGGGATGCCTTCGGCAGTTTGCTGGGGCTCGGTCACGCCCTGAAGGACCGTGGGGCCAAACCCAAACTTTTTGTCGAAGGCGGCATGATCGACATGTACCGCTTTCTGCCGGGATCCGAATTGGTCCGGGATCTGCCCGACGCTATGCCGGAAACCGACTGTTTGGTCGCCCTCGACACCTCCACGCGGGAACGTCTTGGACAGAAGACCGTTTCATGGAATCGTCCCGTAGATATCGTCATCGACCACCACATCAGCAACCCTGGTTATGGAGGGATCAATCTGATCGTTGCTGAAATCCCCTCCACCACCGGGGTGCTCTTCAAACTCTTTGAATCCGCCGGATGGAAAGTCTCTCCCTCGACCGCCACCTGTCTCTTCACTGGGCTTACGACCGATACCGGTTCTTTCCGCTACCGGGGAACCAATGCCGAAACCCTCCACATCGCCGCTAAAATGGTGGAGCTTGGAGCAGACCCATCCGATATTGCCAAGCAATGCTACCTATCGATTACGCACGAACGCCATGCCCTAAAACGCCTAGTTTCTAATACTTTATCAATAAAGGACAATAAAAAGTCGGCTTTTTTGACTATTTTACCTGATTTTTATGGCAAAAGTGGCGCTAAAAGTGAAGATACAGAAGGAATAATTGAAGAAGTATCTAGTATTCAAGGAGTTGAAGTTGGATCTCTATTTGAATTCAATGCAGATGGGGGGCTACGGGTCAGCCTACGTAGCAAAGGGAAAGTGGATGTGAATGCCATTGCCTCCGCGTTCGGTGGAGGTGGACACAAAGCCGCCGCCGGTATTCGCTTCACCAAGGATGCGGAAAAAAACCGCGACCTCGTTCTCGCGGCCATTTCCGCCGCCATCTCCGCCTTGAAAGACTGACCTTTCCCTCCATAACTAATGACGAAACGCCTAAACACCTGCCTCGTAGGCTACAGCCTGTAGTCTGTAGGCTATTTTCTCAGCAAAATGATCCCCCAACTCGACGGCCTCCTTCTGGTCGACAAACCCCCGGGCCGCACTTCCCACGACATTGTCGACTTCGTCCGCCGCCGTTTCGGTCAGCGCAAAGTCGGCCACTGCGGGACTCTCGATCCCATTGCCACCGGTCTGCTCATGCTGGTGGTCGGTCGGGCCACCCGTGTCCAAGACCTGCTTATGTCCGAGGACAAGGAGTACGAGGGCACCCTTAAGCTCGGAGAGACCACCGACACCCAGGATGCCGCCGGAAAAATTCTTGAAAGCAAACCCGTGCCCAACCTCGACCAGTCCCAGATTGAGGCGGCCTTCCAGAAATTCACGGGCGAGTTCGACCAAATCCCTCCGATGGTCTCCGCCATCAAGAAAGACGGCGTCCCGCTCTACAAACTGGCCCGTGAAGGCAAGACCATCGATCGTCCCCCGCGTCGGGTTCGCATCGACAAATACGAGATCCTGGAGATTTCCCTGCCCATCGTCCGATTTCGCATCCACTGCACCAAAGGATTTTACGTCCGCACCTACTGTCACGATCTCGGAACCCTTCTCGGGTGCGGAGGCCACATGTCCGCCCTCATTCGCACCCGCTCGGGGAATTTCGAACTCTCCAAGGCCCTCCGCTGGGCGGATCTCGAATCCGCTGAGGGAGCCGACTATCTGGCGCGTCACCTCATCTCCCTGCCCGAAATTTCCCGCATCCGTCGCTCGTGAATCTGGCCGACTCGCTGGCTCCCTCTCTTGCAGGAAAATCCATCCGCCATCTGGCTCTGGGCTTTTTTGACGGTCTGCACCTTGGACATCAGCGGGTCATTCTGGGGGGAAAGATTCCTCACCCGCCCGCCGCCACGGCTGTCCTTACCTTTCGCGATCATCCCCTCACAATTCTTCATCCCGAAAGACACCCCGCCCTTATCACAGGACTGCCGCACAAAATTCGGGTCCTCGAACGTTGGGGCATCGGCCTCACTATCGCTCTCCCCTTTGACCAATCCCGCTCCCAACAAGAGCCCTCCGCGTTTCTTGCGGAACTCGTGACCGCTTTTCCCGGACTAGAGACCATTTCCGTCGGCCCGAATTGGCGATTCGGAAAAAACCGCAGTGGGGATGTGGAGCTTCTCGGCCGCTGGTGCGCGGACAGAAAAATCCTCCTCGATAATCCCGAACCCGTCCTGCACGCAGGCGCCCGTATCAGTAGCAGCCGAATACGGGAAGCCATCCAAAAGGGAGATCTGAACGAGGCCTCCGCCATGCTCGGTCGCCCCTTCACCCTGCTCGGCCGGGTTGTCCCGGGGGACGGACGAGGCCAAGAGATTGGTTTTCCCACCGCCAACCTGAATACCGAGGACGAGTGTCTTCCGCCTGATGGAGTTTTTGCCGGTCGCGCCGTTCTTCCCCAACAGAAACCCTACACCGCGGCCATCAATTTGGGGACGCGCCCAACATTCAACGGTCGCGATCGCAGGATTGAGGCCCACCTTCTCGGCTACGCCGGAAATTTGACTGGAGCCGAAATGGATCTGGAATTCCACCGCTTTATTCGGCCGGAGATGAAATTTCAAAGCGCGCAATCCCTGGCCGAGCAGATCAAATCCGACCTGAATTCGATCACGGAAAAACCTTAGGCTTCGAATAAAACCCTCCTTTTTGTATTTGTAAGCACCTGTAAATCAGGTGCTTTTTTGTTTGAACGTTCGTAGGTCTATGGCAATCAAATAAAAGGCCTTATCTATTTCAAAATGACCTACTTGTGCTTAAATTATCTTTGGATGCAAATGCGATGAAAGCTTGGACCTTCGTCCTCGGCCGGCAAATGCTTGCGCTCGGCGTGTGCATCTCCTTGTCGGCCAACTTGGCCCGGGGCGAGGCCATGCTCCAACTCTTTAACACCAGTTGGAAAGATCTCGCCGCCAAGATGCCAGAGCTTGCCGAGGCGGGTTATACATCCCTTTGGGTTCCTCCACCCACCAAAGGTTCTGGAGGCCTCTCGGTCGGTTACGATCTGTGGGATCCCTTCGATCTCGGCTCCAAAAACCAGCGCAACTCCGTAAGCACCCGCTACGGAACCGAGGCCGAATTACTGAACATGATGGAAGTCGCCCATCGCTTTGGCATCCGCGTCTACTTCGACAACATCATGAATCACCGCGCCTTTGATGTTCCCGGCTACAACGAAAGCACGGCCATCGACACCTATCCCGGCATGGTGCCCGAGGATTTCCATTTAAGAAAAACTGAGGACGGTTTTTACCGGAAATGGGACAACTGCCGCGACTGGAGCTCCTCTTGGCAGGTGCAAAACCTCGGACTGGCCGACCTGATCGACATCGCCCACGAAACTCCCAACGCCAACTTCGGCCTGACCGAAGGAAGCACGGCCACAAAATATTCGTTTGTTCGCGACTTGGCCCGACCCGAGCAATACGACAAGGACAAGAACGGCAACGAGGCTTACTTTGGCGTGTTGATCGACCAAGCCCGGGCCGAATTGGGCTCCAACGCCACTTCCGCCGAGGTCACCGCCAAGGCGCAGGCCTACATCAACGCCAATAAAGCCGCCTTTACCGAGGACGTGGGCGCCTACCTTATCCGCGCGGCCCGCTGGTTGATCGATCGCACCAAGGCAGATGGCGTCCGCCTCGACGCCGTCAAACACGTGCCCGATTACTTTTTTGGGATGCAAAGCGGAGCCAACAAGGACTCGAGTGACGCGGGCTACTGCGGGGGAATCCAAAAGCAGTTCCACAAAACGAGGGGATTTACCGACACCAACTTCCGCGACTCCGTCTTCGACGTTGAACGTCCCCGTGACGACGCCATGGTTTTCGGCGAGCATCTGGGCGAGCCCCCCGGATACTCCGGTTATTGGAACGCCGGCATGCGGTTGGTCGACAATGATCTCCGAAGCAAGCTGAACGGCGTGCTGGGCAATCCCAGTGCCACTCTCTTAGGCTTGGACAGTCGGGGTGCGGGCGGCTTCAGCCCGAATTTGGGCGTGATGCACGCCACCAGTCACGACAGCGACTACGCCGCCCAGCGCCAACTTCAGCACGCCATGTACTACACCCGCGAGGGTTTGGGGTTGGTC
>RGYX01000105.1 GCA_010031845.1 Verrucomicrobiota bacterium | reverse complement strand
GGCGACCATCTGCTGGGGATCCGCTCCAAATTCTTGCTTCATCCTGCGGATGGTGGCCGGCACAACCCCGGCCTCCGTCCCCTTTTTACCGCTGTGCACCAAACCAATCGCCCCTGTTTTGCCGCAAGAAATCCAGACGGGACCGCAATCCGCCACCCGAATGACAAGGGACACACTTCTTTCGCAGGCGATCAACGCATCGACCATGGGCACCGTTTTCCCCATTTCACTTCGCCCGACCAAGGCCACCCCGCTCCCGTGGGTCTGCTCCGCCATGACACACTTTCCCGGCAATCCAGCTGCGGAGAGAATCTTCGGAAGATCCGCCGATGAATAGGCCGGGTTCGAACGAAGGGTGAAACCATGAACCAAACCCCGCTTATCCAGCTCGGGGAAACGAAGAAAATTCACTGGCCCGGCTGCAGCCCCACACGCGTCGATGCCTGCATGTTGACTTTCGGGGAAGGTGGCGCGGAAACGGTTGTCGGAAGCGGGGGGGGATTCTTGGGTCCAAAAGACGTGGCCGTGGCCCGTTCCAGCAGGGCCAGAGCCACGTTGTAATCATAACGCCCCTGCAACTCCAAAAACCTCGCTTGGGTCAGGTTCGACTGGGCATTGATGATGTCTAACTGGATCCCGGCCCCCACATTGAAACGAGCTTCCGCCAGGCGCAGGCTTTCACGAGCCTGCTCCACGTTTTTCTGCTGCGAAACCACCAACTGCTGGGCTTCTTCGATTTTTACCACCGCCTCCCGCACATCGCTTTCCACCGTCCGCTGCTTCTCCTCGTATGCCACCTGAGCCTTGCTGATCTGCGCCTTTAATTGTTCGAACCGCCCCGTGCTTTGCAAGCCGTCGAACAAAGTCCATGTGCCATTGATGGCCGCCACCGGTCCCTGCAGGGTGGTGCCTAGGCTGGAACTCCCCGGGTTCTGAATCACATCATAGCCGCCCGTCCCAACGATCTTGGGGACAAAGGCATCTTCCTTCGCCGCATCGAAAAGCTTCTTCTGCACCTCGATCTCCTTTTTCACCGCCCTCAAATCATTGCGGTTCCGAACCGCATTTTCCAAAGAGGAAGGCAGATCGGTTGTGATCGGTTGGTAGGGCAGATCCCCCTCGACCTGCACGGGGGGAATCCACCGATCGGAAACATCCTCTGGATAGTCCAAGGCCAGGATGCGGGCCAACTGCACTTCGGCCACCCGCTTGGTGTTCTGGGCGCGAATCAGCTGGGGCAAAGTGTTGGCCAACTCGACATCGGCCGTCAGGACATTGAACTTGGTCACGGAACCGGCTTTGAACTTTTTCTGCTGGGTGGTGAGCTGCTGCTGCCGGAGATTCACCGCCTCCGTTTGCACATCAATCAGGGAACGATTCAGTAAAACCGTGTACACAACCCGCCGGACATCGAGAATCACCCGGTCAATCGTGTCCTGCAAGAGGAGCATCGACTGACTTTCGGAGATTCGGGCTGCCCGGGTTCGGGAAAGCGCCGCCCCGCCATCAAACAGGAGTTGACTGACCCGAACCCCGGCATTCCAGTTTAATTCGTCGTCGGCCACAATCCCCCCAAGTCCCCCTCCATTGACCAACAATCCGTTTAAGCGCTTGGACTGATATTCAAAATTCCCGGTCGCAAAGACTTTGGGCAAAAGAGCGCTTCGGACCTCAACCGAAATTCCCTCTTTTCTTCGAACCTCATCCTTCGCTTGGCGAATCTCCGTGTTCTGCTCCAAGGCCAGAGCCACGCAATCGGCCATGGTCATTTTGCGGCTGCAAAATTCAGGAACCGCCTCCTGGGCTGGCGGCAGCGTCACCTGCGCTTTTTCATCCGCTTTTTTTTCCTGGGCGAGGGCGGTCCAGGCCAAACCCGTCATCAAAAGAAGAAGGCCCTTAGCTGCGGGGAATTTCACGACAATATTCCTCCATCTTCCGGTAAATCCTGACCCAAGCATCCTGATCCGGGGCATGCAAACGGAATAGGATTTCCCCCAAATGGTGCCGAAGCTCCGCCTGCATCTTTCCCACCAGTTCCCTACCCTTGGTGGTAATCTGCACTAATTTTTGCCTGCGATCCCCTTTTACCGATTGCCGCCTCACCAAACCCGCGACCTCCAGGCGATCGACCAAACCCGTGGTTGCGGAAGTGGCGTGGCCCATCTGCTTGGCCAAGTTTCCCATCGGAACGCCTGATTCCGCCGCCAGAAAACCCAGCAAAGTATACTGGGGAATGGAGAGTCGCTTGGCTGAGGTCTTGCGGAAAAGGTCCAGCAGGAATCTCCTCTGCAGGATCGTCGCAATCCTGGCTAACTCTGAAACTCGGGGATCCTCGTCAACCCAACTGGATGGCCCTGAATGCTTAAGCATATGAAATATATAATCGGTGAAATATCTGACGGTAGCAAGTACTTAAAAGCACGTAAAATCCAACCGAAAAACGTTGCCCAATACCCCTCACCATCGGACTCACTGCGGCCATCGGTTTGATTGCCTGGATCAAGCGCCAATCCGACGGCAATGACCGGATGCGGGAGGTCGCCGCCGCTATCCAGGAAGGGGCTGCCGCTTACCTGAATCGTCAACTTCAGGCCGTCTCAGTTATCGCCATCCTCCTCTTCTTTGCCATCTGCTACTTCAAGAATCTGCCCACCGGCATCGGCTTCCTTGTGGGAGCGGCCTGTAGTTTGGCCGCCGGGTTCTTCGGCATGCGCATCGCCGTGATGGCAAACGTCCGCACCGCCCAAGCCGCCACCATCGGGCGCACCCCCGCCCTGCGGAATGCCTTCAACGGAGGGGCGGTAACCGGCCTTCTTGTGGTGGCTCTCGCCCTCCTCTCCATCGGCGCTTTTTACATGATCGCCACCAATTATCTTGGCCTCCGGGCCGCCATCGACAGCCTCACCGGCCTGGCCTTGGGGGCCTCCTTGGTCAGTGTTTTTGCCCGGTTGGGCGGCGGGATCTACACCAAAGCGGCAGATGTCGGAGCGGATCTCGTGGGTAAAATTGAATCCAAACTGGAAGAAGATGATCCCCGCAATCCCGCCACCATCGCCGACAATGTGGGGGACAACGTGGGGGACTGCGCCGGCATGGCCGCCGACGTTTTCGAGACTTACGCCGTCAGCCTCATCGGATGCGTTCTCGTCGCCTACCTCACCGTTTTTCGTGGCGACGGACAACCTGACCCCGCGGCCCTTACCTATCCCTTCGTCCTTGGGGGGGTCTCCATCCTCTCCGCTATTCTTGGCATCCTCACTGTCAATTTCGGCAAAGGCAACCCCACCCGACTGCTCAGTCTCGGCGTCTTGGTCAGTGCCATGGCCTCGGCCGCCGCTCTTTGGCCCCTGACCCATATCTTCTTCCCCAACGGTCTGAGCCACGACGGACAGATCGCTTCCACCCACGGGATTTATTTCGCCTCTTTGGTCGGGTTGTTGATGACTTTTGTCGTTCTCCTCATCACCAACTACTATACCTCCACCCACTACTCCCCGGTGCGGCATATTGCCAAAGCCTCCGAAACCGGCCACGCCACCAACATCATCGCTGGCTTGGCCATCGGCTCCCACGCCACCGCCCTGCCCGTTGGCTTCATCGGCATCGCGATTCTCCTCAGCTATTACTTCGCCGGCCTCTATGGGATCGCGATCGCCGTCATGGCCATGCTCTCCATGGCTGGAATCATCATCTCCCTCGATGCCTTTGGCCCCATTACCGACAATGCCGGGGGGATCGCCGTCATGTCCGGCATGCCCAAAAATATCCGTGAACGCACCGACGAGCTCGATGCCGTTGGTAACACCATGAAAGCGGTGACCAAGGGATACGCCATTGCCTCGGCGGGCCTTGCCTCCCTCGTCCTCTTTGGGTCCTACGTTCAGGAGCTAAAAGTCCACTTCTCCGCCCTCCACACCGTCATGCCCAGCCTCGAGTTCTCCCTCACCGAACCGAAGGTCATCATCGGACTTTTTATTGGCGGTCTTCTCCCCTTTGTCTTCACCGCCCGCTCGATGGACGCCGTCGGCGTGGCCGCCGGGGCCGTCGTCCGGGAAGTCCGGCGCCAACTCCAGCTCAAACCCGGAATTCTCCAACACAAAGACAAGCCGGACTACGGAACTTGTGTGGATATCGTGACCCGCGCCGCGCTGAAACAGATGATTATCCCCGCCCTGCTCCCGGTGGTGTTCGTGGTGGGTGTGGCGGCCATTCCGGGACTCGGCCCTGTCGTCCTGGGCGGCGTCCTAGTCGGCACGATTGTCACCGGACTTTTCGTGGCCATTGCCATGACCTCCTCCGGCGGGGCCTGGGACAACGCGAAGAAATACATCGAAGAGGGCAATTTCGGCGGCAAGGGATCTCCGGCCCACGCGGCGGCCGTCACCGGGGATACCGTGGGGGATCCGTACAAGGATACCGCCGGCCCGGCCATCAATCCCATGATTAAGGTCGTCAACATTGTCGCCATCCTGGTCATTCCAATATTCTTTTAAGCTCGCCTCGCCACGATTGGATAAGGGCTCACTACGACCGAAATTCGCCCTC
>RGYX01000104.1 GCA_010031845.1 Verrucomicrobiota bacterium | reverse complement strand
TTCTTTCTTTCTCTACACTCGGGCCCCCAAGTCGGCCTCCGGCGCCAAGGAGGTCACGTTCCCCAACGGGGAGGCCTTTTCCAAGTGGCTCATTGAGGAGCAACTGGTCTCCACGGTCCCTTGGGACGAAGCCGGAGCCTGCGTACGGTTTAGTGTGACATTCTCCGCCAAGGATCCCGCGGACGAAAAACGTGTTTTGCAGGAACTGGAAAGTCGCTTAAAGCCCTACCGATTCCGTTTCTGATCAGGGAACCGGGTCGTTATCTTCCTCTCCCGAGGCACGGTCCATCAGGGCCAGGATTTGAGGAAGGACGATCATCGAGGTGGTCAGGGTGCAAATGATTCCGATACACATCACCAAGCCGAGTGTGACGAGTCCGCGATACTGCCCTACCAACATCGACCCGAAACCAAAAAGCGTGGTTAAGGCGGACAGGATAACCGCCTTGCCGGTGCTGGACTCAAAGATGCGAATCTTCCTCTCCTCACGATAACGGTCCATCACATACACCCCGTAGGCCACGCCAATACCGTGAATCATCGGCAGGGTCACAATGTTGGCCGGATCGAGCTGGATTTTAAAAAATCCCAAAAGCCCGAACATCCACAACACCCCGATCCCTAGGGGAAGCAAGGTGAGTAAAAGATCCTGAATCCTCCAAAACAGCAGAAAGATCATCACCACAATGATTCCGATCGCATAAAGCAAAGCCTCGATATAACTGCTTTTAAGCAGATCGATATACTCGAGGTTCATCACCGGGGTTCCCGTAGCCGTGCTGGCAACACTCTCCAAGTCATGGACGAACTCTTCGTTGGGCTTTCTTTCCCAAATATCAACTGAGGGTTCAACCTCCAGAAGGATCTTACCGTTTTTGGAAAGATACCGGTCCTTCAATTGCGGCGGCAGGTCGTTGACGGTCAGGGGGCGATCCCCCCGCTGGGTTTTGAGCCAATTCAGGTTCTGTGCAATGGACCCAACCAGTTTGACCTGGTGCCGCTCGAGCCTCTTTTTTGCCTCTTCCACCGGAAGTTTGTCCATGATCGCCACCGCCCTCTCCAGAGGAGGAATGAGTTTCTCAAAGGTCTCCACCGCCTGCCGAGCCCGACCCGAGAGGCCGATATACTGTTTGGCCTGCTTGGCCCCCTCTTGGGATGATTCCAGCAGAAACTCCAAATCCTTTTTGGCTTTGGCGACATCCACGGTCTGAACGGCACCGCCTCCCAGGGAAATCTCCCCCGCGATCTTGGATATTTTAGAGACCTCCTCCATTCTTTTCTTTTGGTCTCGTGGAACCAGATCCCCGAGCGTCCTGACCTTGCTCACGGTGGGCAACTGGCGAAGTTTATCCGCCAACGAATCCGCCTCCTGCACATCCCTGGCCACCACCACCCCGTAAATCACCGAACCCTTGCCGGTGTCCAGCAATTCACGGGTCAGACGAACCGATTCCATTTTGGGATTCTGCAAATGAAGAAGATTGTGATCGAAAGTCACCTGGGTCGCTTTTTTCCAGGCAAGGAAACTCAACCCTGCCGCCACGATCAGCACCATGTAAGGGTGGGCGGTGATCGTTCGATCCAGGCTGAGTCCGTAACCGAACTTCAATAGTTTCCCAACCTTCACATTTCCTTTCCGATCACGCCATAGAAGCAGGGCCGGCAGGAGGGTCAGACTGGCGGCCAAAGCCAGCAGCACGCCGGTCCCGGCGATCCAGCCAAGCTCCGTCAGTCCGATAAAGTCGTTAAAACACATGGCATAAAAGGCAACCGCTGTGGTCCCACCTCCGGTCAGTAACGCTTTTCCCGTGGTGACCGTGGTAATTTCCACGGCCGCTGCGGCACTTTTCCCCAAACTCATCTCCTCTTCATACCGACCGATGAATTGGATCCCGAAATCGATGCCCAAACCGAGAATCATGACAATGAAAGCCTGCGAAATGATGTTGAGATGGCCGATGGTCAACGTGGTCAGCCCAAGGGTGATCACTACGCTGGCGAGCAGGGCAGCCAAAGCCAACAAGGGGCGCGAAAACTCCCCATAGGCAAAGAAAAACATAATGGTGATAAGCGCGAGGGTGATAACCGTGGCGATTTTCATATCGTCCTCGCTTTGTCGCAATTCGTCGTCCAACAGAACCGGCTCCCCGGTCACCCCCATGGACACATGCAGATGGTTTTTTCTCTCCTCGTTCACCAGCTGCCGAACGCGGTGAATGACCCCGGTGAAAGGCGTGGCACTGTTTTCCTCCTCTTTGGAAGGCCTCAAAAGCATGATGATGGTCTTTCCGTCTTCCCCCGCAAATCGGTCTCAAACTCCGACAGCTCGCCCAAACTTGCTTTTCCTTCTGTTCCATTGATCGGAGTGTCCAGATCATGAGCCAGACGTTTCAGATTTCGAACAAACTCCTCGATAAAGGGAATGAACTCCTGCCAGTTGGAGGATTTACGAAGATAGGGATCGTTAAACTTCGCCGAGGCTTCCCCCAGAATTCCATTTAGATTGAGCGCCTGCTTGTTGCCTTTGACGAGGGCAGCCAGCTCCTCCATCTGGCGCCGGATGCCAGTCAACTGCTCCCCATCGGCTAGCAGAAGCAGGCGGTCCGCCATCGGCGAAAAATCATGCCGGTAATAGATTCGGTCGATTCCGGGCTCTTTCTTCAGCCTCTCGGCCAAGGCATCGGCAGCAGCCCGACTCGCCTTCAGGTCATCGCTTTTCAGCACCACCACGATCTCATCCCGGACGTTGAACTCCTCCGTGTAAGCGAGATACTTTTTGAAGACCGGCGACTCCTTGCGGATAAGATCCATCGTGCTGTTCCGCACGACCAACCTCATGCCGGTGATTACCCCGGCGGCCACCACCAGCGCCAAACTGACCCATAGGATCTTCTTTTGGCTGCCGACCAGAATGCCCGCCCATTTTTGGAGCAAGACATCCATCCAACCCTGTTTTTTTTGCATGGGAGCTTGAGCCATGGGATCAACCGCCGTTGCGGGCTTTTTCCTTCTTCTGATCCCACTCATCCCGGATTCCCCGTAGGTCGCGCGCTAACTCCTCCTGCAAAACCTCCGCCTCCTCTCCGCCCCCGGTCGCCCGGACCGCGGCGATCTTGGTTCCGAGAAATGTCTCCCGCTCAGCAATTTTTGCCCGGTAGGTGGAATCAATTTCGGCCAGCGCCTTCTTTTGCGCTTCGGTCAGATTACGGACAGGCTCTTTTGTCGCTAAACGCTCCATCGCAAGCTCATACGCGGTCTTCATAAGCCCATAACCCTAAAAAGACCTCGCCCCCCCGTCCATCGTATTGTCGGGGTCCAGCTTGCCCCACCCCCTCCTAACCGACTAGGTTGTTGGATGGATTTTGCATCTTTGGGACTCAACGCCTCGGTTTTAAAGGCGGTACAGGACCTTGGCTTCAAGGAACCCACCCCTATCCAAGCCCAAGCCATCCCCGTGGCTCTCTCCGGCAAGGATATTATCGGTTCAGCCCAAACAGGAACCGGCAAGACTGCCGCCTTTGCTCTGCCCATCCTCCAACACTTGGAAAAACCAGGACGGCTTCGTGCCCTCATCCTTGAACCCACCCGCGAGTTGGCAGACCAGGTAGCTGGAGCAATGGAGAAATTCGCCAAACACAGCGGTCTGCGGGTTGGCCTGATCTACGGTGGGGTGGGCTACGGCAACCAGCGGGAGCAGATCAAACGCGGAATCGATGTCCTCGTCGCTACCCCGGGCCGTCTGCTTGATCTCGTGGAACAAGGAGACCTTCACCTGGCCCACCTGACGCATCTGGTGCTGGATGAGGTCGATCGCATGCTTGATATGGGCTTCCTGCCCGATGTGAAACGCATCGTTGCGCTCTGCCCTTCCAAACGACAGACCCTCTTTTTCTCCGCCACCATTCCTCCGGAAATCGAGCGCCTGACCAGCTGGGTTCTGAAGGATCCAGTCACCATCGAGATCGGCCTCCGCCGCTCCGCCGCCGAGACCGTGACTCACGCACTCTATCCCGTGGCCGCCGACCAGAAGCACGAGCTGCTTCTGGCCCTGCTGGAGAAAACCCAATACCAAAGCGTCATCGTCTTTTGCCGCACCCGCATGGGCTCCGACCGGGTCGCAGGCAGCCTCTCCAATCTTCCTCACCCGGTGGGCGTTCTTCATTCTGACCGCTCCCAAGGGGAACGCACCGAAGCCCTCGCCGGATTCCGCTCCGGCAAATATCCAATACTTGTGGCCACCGATATCGCCGCCCGCGGACTGGATATCGCCGGGGTCACCCATGTCATCAACTACGATGTCCCCCAACACCCCGAGGATTATGTTCATCGCATCGGACGAACCGGCCGGGCAGCCACCGAAGGCGATGCCCTCACCCTTTTTGTGGCCGAAGAACTCGCCTACGTGGAAGCCGTCGAAAGGCTCATCAGCCAGAAGATTCCCCGAAAAAAACTCGATCACTTCCCCTACCGCTACACCGCCTTGTTTGAAGAGGGCCACAGCGTAGCCCAAACCCGCACTCGTGGTGTCCGTACCGTTCGGGGTTACTCCTTCGGC
>RGYX01000103.1 GCA_010031845.1 Verrucomicrobiota bacterium | reverse complement strand
AGGCAGGGGCGTTGGTGGCGCGGGGCATGGGGAACTCCTAGCGGAAAGGGAGGTTTTCGATGATCCGGGCCATGTCAGTCTTATCCAACACGGCGATCTTACCCAAACGGCGCATGCGCTTCCGGTTCTTGCTGGAGGCGAGATGACGCCGACCCGGTTTGCCGAACAAAACCTTGCCGCTACCAGTCACCTTGAAGCGCTTGGCGGCAGATTTTTTCGTCTTCCGGCGGGCAATCGGACGGTCCTTCTTCACCGGACTCTTCCTCGTCAGCCCCCTCGGCTTCCTCGGTCGTCCAGCGCCGCACCCGCTTTTTGACGGGGAGAGGAGTTAACATCATCGTTATGTTTTTGCCAATCAATTTCGGCTCCGCATCCGCCACCCCCACCAGCTTAAGGTCGCTGCGAATGGAGTTCACCAGGGTCTTCCCCAGATCCTGATGCTGCATCTCCCTGCCTCGGAAGGCCATGACCACCTTCACCTTCATGCCTTTCCAGAGAAAATCCTCCGCATGGCGCATTTTGGTCGCGTAATCATGAGGATCGATGTTCACGTGAAACTTCATCTCCTTCACCTTGGCCGCCAGATTATGGCGCTTGGCCTCGCGATCCCTCTTGGCCAATTCATAGCGAAACTTGCCGAAATCCAGGATCTTGCAGACCGGGGGATTCGTGTTGCCGCTGACCTCGACCAGATCGAGTCCGGCCTGACGCGCCGCCGCCATCGCATCGTTCAGGCTGACGACCCCCAGCTTTTGGCCGGAGGCATCCACCAAGAATACCTCCCGGGCACGAATCCGGTGATTGGCGCGGTAATCCTGCATCAGGGACGAACGCCGGCTTGCATCAACCCGCGCGGCTTCAAAGGGAGAAAAGAAAGGACATCAGGAAAGGAGACGATCAGGCCAAGTCAGGGTGTTGGCAGGTCAAAAGTTGTCTCATCGAAGGTGGGAATACTCTCCCGAGGGGTCTCCCTCTGGCAAGGTAAAAAAACCGCCCGACAGACGGTTCTCTCTCGCATCCCGGCGCGGGGCTTCGTTAGGATTTCCTCCGCATGAATCGATGGAACCGGATCCGGGGGGTCGCCGTTTTTCTGGCACTCACCCTGCCCTTGGGCGCGAGCGCCCAAGATGCCGCGGGAGATGCCGGCAAAAAAATACTCGAGGCCTACAACGGGGGTCGTTACGAAGAAGTCGTCAAGCTGGCCGAAGACTTCATCAAAACCAGCCCGCAATCCCCCAATCTTTCCAGCGCCCAACTCCTCCTCGCCCGCGCCCAGTACAGTCTCGGAAAATGGGGGGAGGCCATCGCCAGCTACCGCAAGGTTCAAACGACGGCCAAGGACAAGGAGGTCAAAGAAGAGGCCTTGTACTATTTGGCCCAGGCTTCCGCCGCCGAGGCCGAAGCCCTTCCGGAAAAATCCGCCGAACGCAGGAAGAAGATTCAGGAAACCATCCAAGCCGTCGGCGACTTTGCCAAGGAGTTCCCCGAATCGAAGTCGTTGGCCGAAACCTATCTCCTCCGGGCCCGCCTCCAGGTTCAATTAGGGAAATATGCCGAGGCCAGCCAGGACTTGGAGGCCGCCCGAAAAGCCGATACCGAGAATTCGATGAGCGAGGAGATTGACTATCTTCAGGGCTTTGCCGAAGCCCGTCGGGCCGACGAGCTTCTGGCCGACTTCAAAAAAGCCGATGCCGAGGCCGCCATGGCGCGGGCCGGACAGATCTACGCCCGCTTGGCTTCCGGGAGCAGTCCGGCGCTGGCCGCCGAAGCCAATCTTCAGTTGGCCAGTTTGGATATGGCCGCCCGCCGCTTTGAGGAAGCCACGGGCAGGTTGCGCGCGATTCCCGGAAAACAGGAACTCATCACCCAACTGGAAGGCAAACTGGCCCCGCTTCGGGCCGAACTGGCCCAAGCCTCCACCCCCTCCCCGGCCAAACTCAACCGGGTTCAACGCGAGCAGAGGAAAATCGAGGAGGTGAAATCACGGCCCGACCTTTCCGGGCAAGCCCTCCTGCAACTCGGCCAAACCTACCTGCAGACACGGAAATACGATGAAGCCCGCCTGGTGTTTCGCCAGGTGGCCGCCTACGGGGGGCTGGATCTTTCCGGACCGGCTGAGCAACAGGTGATCCTCACCTATGCCCTTCAGGGTCGAACCTCCGAAGCCGATCGTCTGCTGGGGGACTACCAAAAGAAATATCCCGACCAAAAGGGGATTGCCGGACTGGTGGATTATCTGGTGGGGCGAGCCCTTCTGGAAGATGGGGAAACAGAGAAGGCGATCCAGCGGCTCAAATCTGCCCAAGAAAAGTCCTCGGGAGAGCGTTTTGCCGATGAAATCCCCCGCTTTATCGCCACCGCCTACCAAAAAGCCGGTCAAGGCCAAGAGGCGCTGAAATATTACGAGCAATTCCTGGAAGAGGTGAAATCAGGCAAACGCAAAGTCTCCGAGGAGAGTGCTGAACAAACCCGGTTGCTCTATGCCAGCGCCCTGGTTTCCGAAAAGAAAATCACCGAGGGAATCAAACAGCTGACGGCCCTGAACACCGACGCCAAAACCCCCTCGATCCGGGAGGATGCAGCCCTGCGATTGGGATACGCGTTACGGGCGGAACAAAAGTTCACCGAAGCGGCCGACAGCTTCGCCAAATTCGCCACGGCCTACCCGCAATCCACCAATCTGGGCAACGCCCTTCTGGCGCGGGGAGACTGCCTGCAGGAAGGCAAACAGACGGAAGCCGCGATCGGCGCCTGGAAAGACGCGGCGGCCAAACTCAACGGAACGCCGGCGGCCTTGGAGGCCTATGAACGCATCTGGAGGGCCTATGCCAAGGACAAGAAAACCGACCTGATGCTCGCCGCCCAGGAGGATCAGTTCCGCACCTTCCCGAAAGATCCCCGCAATATCGCCGCCTACATCGCCCGCGGTTCGGCTTTTGCCGAAACCCGGGACGAAAGCCAGGCCGTCCAGGCCTACCGTCGGGCGTTTGAACTTTTCCGCGAACTTTACCCCAATCCATCCACCTCCCCTGCCCCTGCCGCCGTCTCGGACTCGGCCTATCTGGCTCAGGAGAAAATATCCGACATGGAACTCACCACCGCCAGTTCTCTGGGCACCTACAATCAGCTCAAGGAGGAAGACAAAACTCGGTGGAAGGATTCCCTGCAAAAAGCCACCGACTCACTCTCCCTCGCCATTCTCGGCTACTCCAGCCCACGGGTTCCGGCCGCCTTGGCCAAAATGGTCAAACTCTGCCTGTTCCGTTTTCAGAGCGGAGCCTCCCCGGTGGAAGAGTGCCTACAGCCTTTCCGTGACCTCGCCGGCAAGGCGAGTGAAAATCCCGGACTGGCCGCCCAGATCCTTTTTGCCCAGGCCAGCGTCCCCTATGAGTCCGGACAAAGCGCCCTCGCCCTTCGCCTGTACGAGGAAGCCTATAAAAAATCCCTGGAAAACAAGGTGGTACTTGATTGGCGCGATCTGGAGCGGTTTGCCAAGGCCTTGCTAGCCGCGGGAAAAAACGAGGAGGCACGTCCGGTGTTCGAGCGAATCCGGAAAGAGTTCCCTGCCTCGGGACCCAAAGATCCGAAGCAGTACGCTCAGGCCTCCGCCTTGTTCGGCCTGGGGCAGATTGAGTTCCAAGCCGGCCGAAAACCGGAGGCGGAAAAGCTTTTTGCCCAGCTGGCCAAAGAATATCCATGGTCGGAAAAAGTGCAGGAGGCAAATTACCTTCGGGGTCTTTCCCTGGTCGAGGCAGGCAAACTGGACGGGGACAAAAACAATCCGGGTGCTTTTGACCTTTGGACGGGGGTCATCGAGAGCAACCGCGCCTCCAACGAAATCAAGGCCAAGACCATGCTGGTTTTTGGGCAAACGCTGGAAAAAAAGCCATCGACCAAGCTCTTGGAGTCCGAGCCGGGCAAACCCAAGCACGACCCTCTGGATCTGGCGGTGGAATACTATCAGAAGATCGATCTCTACTACGACAGCCTGCCGGAGCTATCCGGGGAGGGATTGCTACGGGCAGCCAAAGTCCGCAAAGGGCAGCAAAAGAATGACGAAGCCCGCAAACTTTTATCTTCCCTCCTCTCCAAATATTCAAACTGCGGTTCCGCCCAGGAGGCCGCAGATCTTTTGAAATCCCTCCCGCCCGCCTCCGTCCCCACCTCCTAAGGGTGTCCGCTCTCCTTTTCTCTTAATCTCAACCATCATCCTAATCTCAACTGACCGTGCCAGCACGTTCCTCCACGCCTCTTGCCGCACGCACCCGGCAGATGATTCAGCGGCTTAAACAGACTTATCCAGACGCTCATTGCGAGTTGCATCACCGCAACCCCTTGGAATTACTGATGGCCACCATTCTCTCGGCCCAATGCACGGATGAAAGGGTCAACAAAGTGACTCCCAACCTTTTCGCCCGATGCCGCACCGCCCGTGACTACGCGGAAATCCCCCTGCCTGAGTTAGAGTCTATTATTCGCACCACCGGCTTTTTTCGGTCCAAGGCAAAATCCATCCAAGGGTGCGCCCGCCGCCTGCTTGAGCGGCACCGCGGCGATGTCCCCAAAACAATGGAGGAGCTTCACCAATTG
>RGYX01000102.1 GCA_010031845.1 Verrucomicrobiota bacterium | reverse complement strand
CATGCGGAGGATTATGGAATCACGACTGGCAAGGTTTCGTTTGATTTTGCCAAAGTGATCGGGCGAAGCCGGAATGTTTCCGACCGAATCGCCAAGGGCGTGGAGTTTTTGTTGAAGGCCAAGAAGGTGGATTATGTGGTTGGGGAAGGAAAGTTGGGGTCGGATCGAAAGATCAAGGTAAAGACGGCTGACGGCAAGAGTCAGGTAGTGGAGGCCACGAATATTTTGTTGGCCACCGGATGCCTGCCTCGGGTGCTGCCGGGGTTGAAGGTGGACGGCAAGGTGGTGATGACCAGCCGGGAAGCCTTGGAGATGAAGAAACAGCCCCAGAGTATTATCATCCTCGGAGCAGGGGCGATCGGAGTGGAGTTTGCCTATTTTCTGAACTCCTTCGGAACGAAAGTGACCTTGGTGGAGATGAAGCCGAGGGTTTTGCCGATTGAGGACGAGGAGATTTCCGATTTGCTGGGCAAGAATCTGGCCAAGCAGGGAATCACCATCCTGACCGATACTGCGATGGAGAGTGCAACCGCCACGGCCTCCGGAGTGAAGGTGAAGCTGGGAGGTAAGAACCCCAAGACGATTGAGGCAGATGCCTTGCTTTGTGCGGTGGGTGTGCAGGCCAATCTGGAAGGGGCGCTGGATGCGGGGGTGAAGCTGGATTTGGACCGCGGATACGTGAAGACAGACGCCAGGTACAAATCTTCCATGGCGGGAGTGTTTGCAGCGGGGGATATCATCGGGCCGCCTTGGCTCGCGCACGTGGCCTCGTTTGAGGCGATCGAGGCGGTGAACGGCATTTTTGATGCCAAGTATCAACCCAAGAAAGTCGGGGTTTTCCCGGGGTGCACCTACTGCCAACCGCAGGTGGCAAGCATTGGCCTCACCGAAGCGGCGGCGAAAGAGAAGAAGTTGAAGTTCAAAGTCGGCCGGTTCCCGTATCGGGCGAGCGGCCGGGCGGTGGCCAGCGGGGATTCCGAGGGTTTGGTGAAGATTCTGATTGGCGAACCGCATGGGGAGATTCTCGGGGCTCATATCATCGGGGCGGAAGCTACCGAACTGATCGCGGAGGTGGGTTTGGGAATGACCTTGGAAGCCACGGCCGACGAGATCGCCAACACGATCCACGCCCATCCGACGCTGACCGAGATGATCAAAGAGGCGACAGAAGCGGCGGTTGGCCACGCGATTCATATCTAACGAGACTTGCCGGGGCTTCCGACCCCTCCCTGATGAAACGAAACACCCCCGTGGCGCTGACCATTGCCGGGTCCGACAATTCCGGGGGAGCGGGGGTCCAGGCGGATCTGAAAACGTTTACCCGCTTGGGGGTGTATGGAACTTCGGCTTTGACCTGTGTGGTGGCGGAGCATCCCGGGCGGGTGTCCCGAATCGCGGCCATTGATCCTGAAATGGTGGCAGAGCAGATCCAGTTGGTCTTTGAAGCGTTTCCGGTCGGGGCAGTGAAGACAGGGATGCTGTTTTCCTCAGGAATCATCAGGCAGGTGGCAAAGCAGTTGGGGAAAAGAAGGGGGCTCAGGTTGGTGGTGGATCCCGTGATGGTGGCAACGAGTGGCGCGGCTCTGCTGAAACCCGACGCAGAGCGGGCGATGGCCAAGCTGCTTTTTCACCGGGCGGCATTGGTGACTCCGAATCTGGACGAGGCGGCCCGATTGGTGGGAAGGAATCTGAAGAATCCGGAGCAGGCCAAGGAGGCGGCCCGGGAGTTGGCAAAAAAATGGAGGGCTCCGTTTTTGGTGAAGGGGGGACATCTGATGCTGGCCAAGGCGGAGGATTATTTGGCGTGGCCGAACGGAAAGTTAAAAACCTTTACGGCGAAACGCTGCAAGGGGGTCGAAACCCACGGGACGGGCTGTACCTACTCGGCGGCGATCTGCGCCGGATTGGCCAAGGGTTGGGCGCTCGATAAGGCTGTCCTGGAGGCCAAGCGTTACATTACGCGCGCCATCTGCCAACACCTGCGGATCGGTAGGTACACCCCGCTCAACCACCTAAAATAATTACTTGTTTTTCTGTTAAAAAAACTAACATAAAAAAATGAAATTTCTAAGCTTTGCTCAAGCTTTTATCCTCTTCAACTGCATGGTTTCTTTTTTTGCTGATGCCCATGCTCAGGCGCGTTTCTCTGCAGACTCTTATCTTGCAGATCCAGAAAAATATCTTGGCAAAAGCATCACCGTTTATGTTTCCGATGTTTCTGTCCCAGCAATCAATGCAAACACAAAACAAGATTTCAGGATCTTCCGAGTCTACACATCTGGCAGGGAGGGGAATGAGTATGTGGGGGGAGGGGGCATTTATATGAAGGTTCCCCTTTCAGAGGCGGCCTCGTTTGTGAAGCGTCACAATCAAAAAACCTCCCAAGCACCGAAAAACGTTAGTGGAATATTTAAAAAATATGATGGGGATACGAGTGGTTATACTTCCTCTTTAGATTATTACATCGATTGCACAAAACCATAAGCGGTAATACCGCTGATCTTTAAACTTTTTATCAAATATGCCTGATTCTTGGCCGATGCGTCGGCCATTGTTTCCCGTGGCGGTGGCGGGGTTGGCGGGAACGGTGATGGGTTTGGCGTGGGGCGGAAATCCATGGATTTGGTTGGGTTGGGCCGGAGCGGGGGCTGGTTTTTCCTGGTGGGGCCCTAAAAAAGGAAGAACAGTCGGAATCTGGCTGTTTGTTTTAAGTGTCTTTGCCTTGTACTCCAGTTCCCGGGCCTACGCACCGAATCCCCAATCCATCAGGGGGCGGGCCGGTGAGGAGGGAGGGACGGCCCAGGTGGAGGGAGTGATGGTTGAATTGCCCGCCGAAAGGATTTGGTCCAATGGGGGCAAAGCGTTGGAGGGGGAATTCCGGGTGGAAAGGATCAGGTCTGAATCGGGATGGGAACCCTGTTCGGGAAAGGTTCTGATGAGAATCGATCCGGCGCCAGAGGTTATTCCCGCCGTGGGAGATCTTCTGAGGGTAGGTGGATATTTGACGCTACCGGAGAGCCCAAAAAATCCGGGCGAGTTTGATCGAAGACAGCATCTCCGATCGCAAGGACTGGATTATCTATTTCGGGTGCATCCGGCCGATCTCGAAAACACCGGGCACCAAGAATCTGCCTGGCTGGAGCGGTTGGCCGCCGGATTGCGAGCCCACATGTTGCGGGCGACCTCCCTGGGGTTGGAAAAGGATCCGGAGGCGGCGGGAATGATCGCCGGGATGCTGTTCGGTTACCGGGACGGGGTGGGTCAGGATCTGCGGGAGGCCTTTCGGAACACCGGAACACTTCATCTTTTTGCCGTCAGCGGACAGAATCTCGCCGTGGTGGCGGGGATGCTTTTGTGGATTTTGGCAGTTACGGGAGCGGTCCGATGGCGGTGGGCGTGGATGACCTTGCCGATCGTTTTTATCTTTTGTCTGGCGACGGGGATGCAGGCGAGCGCGGCGCGTGCGTTTGTCATGACCTCGGTGCTCTATGTGGGGTGGGTGATCGGGCGTCCGATGGATCCGGCCCACTGGCTGGGAGTCTCGCTGTTGGCGCTATTGATCTGGGATCCGTTACAGGTCGGGGATGCGGGTTTCCAGCTGTCTTTTTTGGTGGTGGCGGGATTGATGGTGTTTTCGGCCCCGTGGCAGAGGAAAATCGCGCATTGGGGACGGCCGGATCCTTGGATTCCGAGGCGGTTGCTTGCACCTTGGCGGAGGGGTTGGACAAAAGTATGGACAATTGTTGCCACGGTCGTGGCTTCTTCGGCGGCGGCCTGGAGCGGGTCGCTACTCCCGGGGCTTCTCCTTTTTCATCAGATCATTCCGGTGGCCTTGGTGGCCAACGTGGTGGCCGCACCCGTAGCCGGCTCGGTGACGGCGTTGGCAGCGATTTCCTCACTGATGGCGCCGTTCTTTGCGTCTGGTGCGGTTGTTCTGAATCTGGTGAATGCACGGCTGGTTCATTTCTTGGCGGCGACATTGGGTTGGATGGCCGCTTGGCCGGGAGGGCATTTGTCCGTGGCCGATCCAAGGGCTTGGTTTGATTCGGGTCCTTGGTTAAAGGTGGTGGCAATGGAGGGTTCGGCACCAACCCTGATTTCCGGAGCGGGCGGGAGGTGGTTGTTGGAACCAGGATCGACCAAGGGCTGGGCCAACACCTTGCGACCTTTTCTGAGTTGGCACGGAATTCAGGCCTTGGATGGGGTGGGGTTGATGGCGGGAACGGCGGAACGGATGGCGGCGGCGATGGACCTGGAAGAAGGATGGAGGATCGGGTGGTGGGCGGAATCGGGTTTGGGAGGGAAAAGCGGAACTCTGAAGAAATGGAGGACTGAGCTGGAAAAAAGCGGAAGGGGCCGACGATTCTGGCGGGCGGGAGATCAGGTGAGCTTGGGCGAGGACTGGAAGGGTGAAATTCTTTGGCCGCCGGCAGGGGAGGGAGGACAGGCCGAGGAGAATGGGATGGTGATCCTTTTGAGTTGTGGCGAGGCGAGGTTGTTGTGGGCGGGGGCTATTTCCGGCGCGGTGGAGAGGGAGTTGAGTCTGGCGTATGGGGAGGAACTCAGGGCGGATATTTTAATTCAAGGCCC
>RGYX01000101.1 GCA_010031845.1 Verrucomicrobiota bacterium | reverse complement strand
CGTTGTGTTTCGGCTTTGAAGGACGAGCGGGTGGCCGCGGCCAGAAAACTGAAGGGTCCCAACCCCCTTCTGCCGGCGGCCAAGAATGCGGAAAAGAAAAAGGCCTTTGTCGCCGAGATCCGGGACGCTCTCTATGCGTCGAAGATCATCAGCTATGCCCAGGGGTACATGCTGATGCGGGCGGCGGCCAAAGAGTATAAGTGGAACCTGAACTACGGTGGCATTGCCCTGATGTGGAGGGGCGGATGCATTATCCGGTCGCGTTTTTTGAGTAAAATCAAGGAAGCGTTCGACAAGAAGCCCGGCCTGACCAATCTGCTTTTGGACGACTATTTCCGCGGGGAGATCAAAAAGTGCCAAAAAGGGTGGAGGAACGTGGTGGCGGCGGCGGCCAAGCGGGGCATCCCCGTCCCAGCCTTCAGCACGGCCTTGGCTTTCTTTGACAGTTATCGTAACGCGGTGTTGCCGGCCAACCTACTCCAGGCTCAGCGGGATTACTTCGGGGCGCACACCTATGAACGAGTGGATAAGCCCCGGGGAGAATTCTTCCATACCAACTGGACCGGACATGGGGGAACGACGGCTTCCTCCACTTACAACGTCTGAACCTCGGATCAACCCAAGAAAGGAACCAAAGCATGAAAAAAATCGCAATCGCCCTCGCCATCTTGACCGCCCTGGCTCTTCCGCTGGTGGCACAGGAAGCCGGCAAACCCGCCAAGAAACCAGCAGTGCCCAATACCTTGACCAGCCCGACGGAGGGTAAGATCGGATTTGTGGCCAAGGACTTTAAAAAAATCACAGTCAAGGCCAAGGGTGCCGAGGCAGGAACTGCTTTTAAAATCGATGAAGAGACCAAGATAACAATCAATGGGGAGTCCAAAACCGCAGCGGATCTGAAAACCAAATGGAATGCGAAGGTTACACCCAAAGCCTCTGATTTGGAGACTGCGGCTTCCGTCGAGGTGACAAAAAAGGAAGCTCCCGGATCCAAGGAAGCGAAACCCGAAGCCAACGAATAACAGACGGCTGTAAGAAAGCAAAAAGGGGGGCCTAAAGCCCCCTTTTTTTTGCTTCAACCGGTTATGAATTCGAATCTTTGAAGCCGAGTGCCCTTCGGACCTCGGTTTCGAAGGTTTTGTTTTCATCCAGAAGGGAAATCTCCACCCGCAGGAACAGGACGGGAATATCCCGGGGAGTAAAGGGCGGGAAGCGGACGGAGTCTTTTTCCGTGGTGATAAGGGCCAGTCCCCGGCGGGCGCGGGTGCGGGTGAGGGCGTTTTCCACCTCCTGGACATTGAACCGGTGGTGATCCGCAAAGGAGCGTTGATAGACGATTTCGGCGCCTAGCTTGACGAGTCCTTCCAAAAAGCTTTCCGGCACGGCGATCCCGGCGACCGCCCCCACCCGTAGCCCGCGCAAATAGGAGAGAGGTTTCTTTTCGCCGGTGATTAGATCCTCGAGATGGAGCGGGTGATGGCTGCAGGGGAGGATCGCCGCATGGCGGTTGTTTTTGCGGATAAGCTTTTCCAGTTCCGCATGGTCTTTGCCTTGGCATTTCGTGAGGAGAATCAGATCGGCCCGCCGGAGGGCATCGGGAGGTTCGCGCAGAACTCCGCGGGGGAGAACGTGTCGGTTGCCGAAGGGGTTCTGCCGATCCACGAGGAGCAGGTTGAAACGGTCGCCGAGGCGGAGGTATTGGTAGCCGTCGTCCAGCAGCAGCGTGTCGGCCCGGTAATGTCGGATCGCGTGTCGTGCGCTCTTTACGCGGTCGGAATCGACGAGCACGGCCACTCCGGGGAGATTGCGGGCCAGCATGAAGGGTTCATCCCCGGATTGGGCGGAGTCGAGCAGGACGGATTTCCCATCGGAAACCACCCGGGGAGGAGAAGGAATGCGGCCGGGAAGAAATTTATCGGCCAGACGGGTGAGGAGGGGTTTGGGCACGCTTTTGTATCCCCGGCTGAGGATGGCGACCCTTCTTCCGGCCTCGTGCAGGGAGCGGGCCAGTTTTTCCACCACGGGTGTCTTTCCGGTGCCTCCTACGGTGAGATTGCCCACGCTGATGACCATCACTCCCACCGAGTAGCGGCGAAAAACGGAATCCTGATAAAACCGGGCCCGGATCCGCATGATCCCGGCGTAGATCGTGGCCAAAAAGAGAAGGAGGGGCTTGAGCAGGGCGGCGCGCCGACCGGCCGCGCGATCCAGGATCACATCGGTGGCAAACTGTTCGAGGGGCTCGAGGGCTTTCAAGGCCATCTAGCAAAGGTGGGGTAAGATCGCCAGAAGGTTGAGAAAATTCTCCAGCGCGCGGATTGCAATGGGGTGTCCCCAGGCACAGGCTTTCCCCTCGCACCTTAATTGAATTCCCAAAAATTCACAAAAAACAAAAGAGACATTATGACTCAATCGCTTTATAAAATAGAGACAAAATGACACATAATCATAAGGACACTCAAAAAAGACCGTTAATTATTATGCACTTACAAATTCAAAAAATTGGCATGTGGTATGCATAGAAAGAGTTATATATGGCAAAAATATTAGGCATTGATTTGGGAACAACGAACTCCTGCATGGCGGTGATGGAAGCCGGCCAACCGGTGGTTCTGGAAAATTCAGAGGGGGCGCGGACAACTCCCTCCATCGTGGCTTTCACCAAAAACGGGGAGCGTCTGGTGGGTCAAGCGGCCAAACGGCAGGCGGTGACCAATCCCAAGAACACGGTTTTCTCCGTTAAACGGATGATTGGCCGAAAATTTGCTGAGGTTCAGGATGAGGTAAAGCGACTTCCCTACAAGGTGGTGCAGGCCAAAAACGGGGATGCCCATGTGGAAGTGGAAGTCAAAGGGGAGAAGAAGACCTTCTCTCCCGAGGAAGTTTCCTCCTTCATTTTGGCCAAGCTGAAAGCTGATGCGGAGGCCAAACTAGGGGAGAAGATCACCCAAGCAGTCATCACGGTTCCGGCTTACTTCAACGACAGCCAGCGCCAGGCGACCAAGGACGCAGGCAAGATTGCCGGGTTGGAAGTTCTCCGAATCATCAATGAGCCCACGGCCGCCTCCTTGGCTTATGGGTTGGACAAGAAAAAGGATGAAAAAATCGCGGTCTATGATTTGGGTGGCGGAACTTTTGATATCTCTGTCCTCGATATCGGGGAAGGACTCTTCGAGGTCAAGGCGACCAATGGTGATACCCATCTTGGCGGAGACGACTGGGACATGGCGGTCATGGATTGGATTATCGCTGAGTTCAAGGCCGACTCCGGCATCGACCTTCACGGACAGGCCGACGCTTTACAGCGGATCAAGGAAGAGGCGGAGAAGGCTAAGATCGCTCTTTCATCCTCCCAGGAATACGACATCAATCTTCCGTTTATCACGGCGGATGCGTCCGGACCCAAGCACATTCAGAAGAAATTGACCCGGGCCAAGCTTGAGCAACTTACCGACAAGCTGCGGGAAAGAACCATCGGTCCGGTGAACGCCTGTCTTAAGGATGCCGGATTGGCTTCCAAACAGATTGATGAACTGGTGTTGGTTGGCGGGATGACCCGCATGCCCTCCATTATTGAAACCGCCCGCCAGCTGATCGGAAAAGAGCCCCACAAAGGGGTCAATCCCGACGAGGTGGTAGCAGTTGGGGCTGCGATTCAAGGGGGAGTACTCAAGGGCGACGTGCAGGACGTGCTCCTGCTCGACGTGACTCCGCTGACGCTGGCGATCGAGACGGCCGGCGGGGTGGCCACTCCTGACTCCGCTGACGCTGGCGATCGAGACGGCCGGCGGGGTGGCCACTCCAATGATTCCACGAAACACCACCGTCCCCACCAAGAAGACCAATATCTTCAGCACTTACTCGGACAACCAGCCCGGGGTGGAGATTGTCATCCTTCAGGGAGAGCGCCCGCTTTCCCGGGACAACAAGCGTTTGGGAACCTTCCATTTGGACGGGATTCCCCCCGCCCCGCGCGGTGTTCCCCAAGTCGAGGTCACCTTTGACATCGATGCCAACGGCATCCTGCAGGTTTCCGCCAAGGATCTGGGCTCCGGCAAAGAGCAAAAGATTTCCATCACCGGCTCGAGCGGTCTCTCCAAGGAAGAGGTGGAGAAGCTGACCCGGGAGGCAAAGGAACACGAGGCTGAGGACCTGAAGGCCAAGGAGAAGATTGAGAAGCGGAACACGGCCGAGAACACGGCCTTTGCCGCGGAAAAGATGCTCCGGGAAATGGGTGATAAGCTTGATGCCTCCAAAAAGAAGGAAATCGAGGATGCCGCGGCGGCGGTGAAGGAAGCGGTAAAGAAGGACGACGAGGCCGCCATTGCCAGCACCTCGGAAAAACTGAATACCCTGGTGCAGGCGGTCAGTTCCGATCTCTATCGGCAGGCCTCCGAGAAAGCGGCTGGGAGCCAGGAAAAATCTTCGGAAACGGGGAACTCGGAGGCGACCGGTCGCGGCGCCCGCCCGGAAAAGGGCGGGGACGACGTGATTGATGCCGAATTCGAGATGGTCGACAAAAACAAGAAGGGCGGCCCAAAGCCGAGTTGACCGGCGGTCCATCGTGACCGTACCCATCCTTCAGTGAAAAACCGAAACCTCAACCAATAGAAAGGAGATCACGAAGCTTATGGCC
>RGYX01000011.1 GCA_010031845.1 Verrucomicrobiota bacterium | reverse complement strand
AGCGGGAGGAAAAAAAACGAAAAGCGGAGGGTGTTTAAGTCAGGCGCGGCGACGACGCAGGGTCATGGCTCCCACGATGGAGAGGATCAACAAGCCCGCGGTCGAAGGTTCGGGAACCGTGGAAAAAGTTGCCTTGTAATTAGGCGCACCTACCCCGCCATTCGAGTACCAAGTCCCATCCGAGGAGTTTGCAGTGAGAAATACTTCGATCGTGAAGTTTTTATTCCCCGACAGAGAAGATAACAAATTGTTTGAGTACCCACCGGATTGCCATTTCTGGTCTCCCGCCGCCGCTAAGTTTGAATTAAACGGGAGATTCAGGCTTGTGAACGCGATCGATCCTGGACCGATGCTTGTTTCGTACACCCGATAATTAATCGTGGCACTAAAAACATCACTCAGACCGTTTTTATATGTTTTTACCTCCCCGCCTTTAATTTGGAGCAGGTTGCCCGAATTCGTTAAGTCAAAGGTTCCGAAATTGTTGGAATTAAAATCGGGGTTGGCAGTCGTGGCTTGCATGTCGTAGTACTGATTAAGAAGGCTCGTGCCTGCTTGATTTACGCTCGAAAATATCCCGTAGCTTTCGAAGATTCCGGAACCCGCAAAAAGTGGGGTGGATCGGACAAGCAATAAAATCCCTGCAGCTCCTAGGAATAAAAATTTGTTCTTTTTATCCATAAAACAAACTTGTATGGTTTATACTAATCATGTGCTTAGCAAAGTCAATTGGTGGAATATCAAATCTTATTAAATAGTTCAAGATGCTGATATAAAGCCATATGTAATTAACTTGAGCTTTACTCTTACATGCGGATATTTTTGGTGCTATGGAAATTCGCGATTCAGTCTAACTTTTGCATTACCGGGAACCTTTTTTTATTAGGGACTTTGAATCGTGAGAAGATCTCCACAAGTCACCATTGCCGATTTGGCCAAGGAGCTGGGGTTGGGTAAGGCGACCGTTTCCTTGGCATTGCGGGATGATGCCCGAATCCGACACGAGACCCGTTTGAGGGTGAAAAAGTTGGCTGAATTGCGGGGCTATCAAACGAATCCGATGGTGGCGCATGTGATGAGTCAACTCCGGTCGGCCAGGATTTCCAATTACCGGGCGACCTTGGGGCTGGTGAATCTGGCGCCTCGGCAGGAGGATCTGCTTTCGAACACGACTTTTCACGCCATTGAGGAGGGATTTCGGGCTCGAGCCATCGAACTGGGATATTCGGTAGATGATTTTTGGCTGGGGGACCCGATTTACCGGGACCCCGAAAAGCTGAAGAGCGTGCTACGCGCCAGAAGGATTGAGGGGGTGGCTCTCTTGGCCATGAACGAGAAGGACCATTTACCGAAAGAAATTCTTACCATCTTATCCGATTGTGTGGTGGTGGGTTTGGGGGTCAGGCTGGTTCAGCCTCTGATTCACTGTTGCTGCAATAATCAGTACGGGACATGTCTCAACGCCGTCCGCCAAGTCTTGGAATCGGGAAAACGGAGGTTGGGTTTGGTCCTACATCGTCAAAATGACCGGCTTTTGAATGGCAAATTCAGCATGGGCTTTCGCTATGCGTTGGAGGAGTCGGGGGATCGACCGGAAGTTGCCGCCAGCAGGGTCTGGTCATTTCAAGCCGATGATATCGAAGGGTTTTTTCGTTGGCATGAGAGTTTTCGGCCTGAATGGATTCTTACCAACCGGACCGAAATAGCTGACTGGCTCAGGAAAGGGCCGGCGGTAACCAGGAAAACCGCGTTGGCTCATCTGGATTGGGACGGATCCATGGCGGGTTGGGCAGGCATGAACCAACACAACGACTTGGTGGGTGCCTATGGGGTTGACCTGTTGACGGCGCATTTGGCCAGACGAGATATTGGTTTACCCCTTTCGGCCAAAACCATGTTGGTGGAAAGTGAGTGGGTGGATGGGGTCTCGATGAGACCCGAGGAATTTTTAGGGTAGGAAGGTTCGCCCACTGACTTTGGTCGGCCGAAAAAAACAACTCTCAGGGCACCACTTCCACCGGAACCCCGGGTCGGAGGGCATGGACCAGCTTGGTGGCGTTCCAATTGGCCAACCGAAAACAGCCGTGGGAACCGGTGCGGGAAATGTCCTCGGGTTCGGGAGTGCCATGAATTCCGTAACCTTGGAGAGAGAGACCGATCCAGGCCGTGCCGACCGGGTTGTTGGGTCCCGGAGGGAGAACGAGTTTATTGGTAATTCCCTCTTTCTGGGCGACATCGACAAGAACCTTGGGGTCAAAGGTGTAATTGGGGTTGGGTGCGGTGCTGATGACGGTCAGCGGTTGATTGGGAATTTTATTTTTATTCGCGGCAATGGAGCAGGGAAAGCAGGCGACCACCTGATGGTTGGTGTCGTAGGCCAAGAGGGTGGTCTCTGCCAGCATGATGACCACTCGCCCGACCGGAGGTAGTTTCCGGGTGCCTTCGAGGTTGGGGAGAGTCAGGGTGACGCCAGGCACGAGGTTGGTGGCGTTGGGGTTGAGTTCCCGAAGAAAAGAGGGGGTGGAGTGGGTTTTCTCCGCCAGCATTTCCCAAGGATCGTTGTAGTCCAAAACCGCAACCTTGCTCATTTCGACAAAACCTTTGGGGCGGGGAATCACCCGGGCGAGGTCCTCCTCGGTCATGGTGTAGTCGACATAGGCGTCACCCGGTTTGCCCAGACTGAGCCGGGTATCCGTGTCCAGTTCTCCGGAAACGTTCAAGTTGCGGTTGATTTGAAACTGGGTGACGGCCCGCCGGCTTCGTTTGGCAAAATGACCATCGATCGTTCCACAGGAGAAGTTCAGGCGATCCAACAAAGTCTGCCAACCAGCCATTTGAATGGTGTCCCGAGGTTTTTCCGTGGGAAGGGTTTCGGCCCGCCTTACCTCCTTGCCCATGGGAGGCGGAGGGGGACCCACCATGGGCGCTGGTTCGGCAGGTTTAGCGGGCGGCGTGGAGAGAGATGGAGGGGGCGGGACGGGTGAGTTGGATTCTAAGGCTGGCGGGGGTTCACTTTTTTTTTATCTATTTCGGGGCCGGAAAACACTTCGGCATCCGGATATTTTTTCACCAAGTCCCGGGCTCGTTGGTCGGCCGGCTTCGGTTGGGATTGGGGCCAGCGAAGGAGTCCGCGGTCCCTGAGGTAAAGAAGGCCACCCACGAGGATGAGAGCCGTCCCTATGATCCAAACAAAACGGTCGCCGGCTTTTCTTCGACGGGCCATGGAGATTAGTAGACGTCCTTGAGATATCGCTTTTCGGTTTTCGCAAGCGTGACGGAGACATATTCCTCCGCCTGCTCGGGGGTTTTGCCTCCCTGCCGGGCTGCAATCTCCACCAAGGCGGCGTGAACGTCCTTGGCCATGCGTTTGGCGTCCCCGCAGACGTAAAAATAGGCTCCCTTCTCCAGCCATTTCCATAGCTCGGCGCCCTCTTCCTGCATGCGGTGTTGCACGTATATTTTTTCGGCCTGATCCCGGGAGAAAGCGGTGGATAGCTTGTGGAGCCGGCCCGTTTTTTGGGCGGAGCCGAATTCGTCCCCGTAAAGAAAGTCCGTGGCGGCGTGCTGATCCCCGAAAAACAGCCAGTTCCGCCCGGAGTGCCCGTGTTTCTGTCGGTGCTGCAGGAAAGCCCGGAAGGGGGCAATCCCGGTGCCCGGACCCACCATGATGATGTCACGGTCCGGCGGCGGGAGGTGGAAGTGGCGGGTGGGCTGAACGTAGACGGGAACGGAGTTTTGGGCGGCCAACCGAGCCAGGTAACCGGAGGCCAAGCCCTGTTTGGGGCGACCATGGGTGGTGTATTGAACCACGGCCACGGTGAGGTGGACATGGCCGGTCTCATGATCCGGGGAGGAAGCGATGGAGTAGAGGCGTGGTGCGATTTTATTGAGGAGGTTGGGTATTTCTGTCGGGTCGATCTTGGTTCCCGGAGCGTCCAAGAGCACGTCCACGACATCTCGATCAAAGACGTATTCGTCGAGCTTCTTTTCGTCGGCACAAATGGATTGCAATTTGTCCCGGGCCGGGCCGTGAGCTTTTTCCGCGACGGCCTTGACGAACTTCTTTCCGGCCCGGTTCAGGATGAGGGTGGAGGCAATGGTCTCCTTCAGGTTGGCATCGCCAGCGAGCCCTAGTTTTTCCAGGAAGTCATGGACGAGGCCGTCGGGATTGCGAGGCACAACTCCCAAGGAGTCTCCGCAGACGTAGGTGGGTCCGTTGGAGCCCAGTTCGATCGAAATATGCCGGGTATCCTTGGAGGACCCTTTTTGGTTGAGGGGCCGGTTCTCCTTTAGTTTTGCGGAATAGGGTTGATTCCGATTGTAGGGAGAGGCGGGGGTCTTAGCGGCGACGGCGGATTCGGACATGGGAGATTAAACGTTATCGCTACCGATGGATCCGGTGGGGCAAATATCGAGGGCACGCTGGGCGGCGTCCAACTCTTCCGGCGTCCCGGGCTGCTTAAAAAAATAAACATAGGTCTGATCCTCGTTGTACTTGAGCAGCTTGGGGGCTTCCTCCAGGCAGACATGGCAGGGGGTGCAGCTATCGTCCACGTACCATTTTCCAGGTGCGTTTTCTTTGAGGATGCGGGTTTTGTCAGCCATTTCGTGGGAGAATATAGAATTTCAGGCTTTGGGCAATCCTTAGGAGGTTTCAGGCTGCAGGCTATAGGAATCACCTTTAGCCAACAACCTGTAGGCTTCTACCGATCCAAGTGCCCGGGGCGGGGGTCGAACCCGCACGGGGATTTCTCCCCAAGGGATTTTAAGTCCCTTGTGTCTGCCATTCCACCACCCGGGCTGGATTGGTGGGCGGGAAAGTCGGATGAGGGTAGTCGGTCTTACGAAGCAGCGATCATCCTTTTTAGGCCGGAAGCCAGATTAAAGCAGGGCATCCATCCGGTTGCCTGAAGGCGCTCGATCGAGGCGGAGGAATATCGAATATCCGCCTCGCGGGCCGGCAGGTGCTTGATCGGGGATTTGGATCCGGTCACAGAGAGAATGGTTTGAGCGAGTTCTAAAATAGAAACCGAGTGCCCCGAAGCGACATTGTAGACACCGCGGCAGGGGGAATGGGTCGCCACGTGAGTCAGAGCTGCGGTCACGTCCTCGACATAAACAAAATCCCGGGTTTGTCGGCCATCCCCATGGATGGGAAGGGCGGATCCCGCCCAGGCAGCTTGGAGAAGCTTGGGGACAGCCGCGGCGTACGGGCCTTGGGGATCCTGCCGCGGTCCGTACACGTTAAAAAACCGGAGGGCGACGGCGGAAAGAGGGGCCGAAGAGCATAGTTTTTCCCCCTCCAATTTCGACTCGGCGTAGGGGCTAAGAGGGGCCGGCGGGAGGTCTTCCCGTTTGGGCATCGCCGGATCGTTGCCATAGACGGCGCAGGAGCTGGCCAGAACCACGCGGGTGACTCCGGCCCGGGCCGCAGCTTCCAAAATCGATCGAGTTCCCTCCACGTTGATTTGCCGGCAAAGATCGGGTTTTTCGACGGATTCGGGAACGCTGACCATGGCGGCCAGATGAAAGACATGGGTTACCCCTTGCAGGGCTTGGTTCCATTTCTCCGTCTCAAGAATCGATCCTTGGATCAGGCGACAGGGAGCGCCTTGAAGGTTGCTCTTTTGACCGGTGGTCAAATTATCCAGAACCGTGACTTCTCCCATGGGTGCAAGTCGCCGAACTAAGTGACTCCCGATAAAACCCGCTCCTCCCGTGACGAGAAATTTCATTCAAGCTCAATCTCCCCCAAATGGCGTGGATTGAAAAGGCTGGTAAATAGAGTTGAGGAAGCCGGTTGGATTGGGCAAAATTGACCCATGAGAGACTTACAGTGTTGGCTCTTGCTGGTAACATTGGTCTCGGGACTGGGTTTGGCGGGTTGTGGGAAAAAAGGAGGGGGCGCGGCCTCAGACGAAAAAAAAGAGGTCAAAGAGGGTGTCTCGGTGGCTACTTCCTCTTCCTCGGAGGATCCGGAGGAGAAATACAAGGTGGCATACGTTCGCTCGGCCCAAGCCTTTTCGAGGAATGATTTGGAGGGGGCGATCAAGTATTTGGATGCTGCCGATCAGGCCAAGCCCAATCAGGCCAACAATGCCAATCTTCGTGGAGCCATTTACACCCGCCAAAGGGATTGGGTGAAGGCGGAGGCGGCTTTCCGTGATTCCCTGCGACTGCAACCGGACATGCCCATGGCTCAATTCAACCTCGGGGAAGTCCTTTTTTTGAACAACAAATACGCGGAAGCCCGGGAACGTTTTCAGATATTCGTCAATAGCCAACCCAAGAATGACCTGGGGCTTTACAAGATTTACCTCTGCGACCTGCTGGGAGGAAACCAGGCGAAAGCCAACGAATTTCTATCGCACTTGGAGCCCAATCCCAACAGCCCCCTCTACTATTTTGCCAAAGCTGCGGAAGCATTTGCCAGGCAGGATAAGGCAGGGGGCATGGAGTATGTCGGGTCGGCTTATCGTATCTATCCTCCCGATGCCAATGCTACTTTTGCCGATTCGCTGGTGGAAAAAGGGTATTTAACCGGGGAACAGGCGCAGCCCATCCCGGAAGAGGATAAAAAAATCAAAACCGATGAATTGAAGACCCTGCTGCCCGGGGTAAAAAAGTAGTCGGACGTCCTTTCTCAGGTCTGGTTTTTCTTCACCTTCCTTCGTTTTCTCTGGCTTCGATTTGCTGAATTGCCCAAGCCGCGTGCTCCTGAATCACCGGGTCTGCTTCCTCCCTGGTTTTCTGCAGAGCCGGCAAATCGCGGAAAGTGCCCACATTGCCCAGAACGACGCATAGGTTTCGAACCCAGCGATTCCGTTTGAGTCGGAAAATCGGGGTTCCGCGAAATTCCCTCCGAAATCTGGCGTCGTTCCAGGACAACATTTCCGCGAGATCGGGACGGGGAACGGGTTGGAACCGGATCTCCCGGGATTGCCGGGCGTGGCGATTCCAGGGGCAGACTTCGAGACACTCGTCGCAACCAAAGATTCGATCTCCGATGAGGGGGCGAAACTCCAAAGGAATGGAGCCGGGATGTTCGATGGTGAGGTACGCCAAACATCGGCGTGCGTCCAAAACATAGGGTTGCGGAAAGGCTTGGGTCGGGCAGGCATCCACACAACGGGTGCAGGAGCCGCAATGATCCTTGGCGGGGGAGTCCGGAGGAATCTCGAGATCGGTCAGCAGACAACCCAATAATAGCCAGGGACCATGTTCGGTATGGATCAAGAGGGTGTTTTTTCCCTGCCATCCAAGACCGGCCAGAGCGGCAACGGGTTTTTCCATCACAGGCGAAGAATCGACCGTGATCCGATATTTTCCTCCCCATGGCACAATTGTTTTTTGGGCGAGGCTTTCCAGACGATCCCGAAGAACCTCGTGATAGTCTTCTCCCTGGGCATAAGAGGCGATTCGTCCTCTTGGAAGGGGAGGGAAGGGTTGACGGCTGGAAATCCCGGCGACCAGGATGGTTCGGGCGGAGCTGTCATAGGCGGTTGGATCCATGCGAATCGAGGGGGTTTTGGTCATCCACTTCATCTCCCCATGGTAGGAAAGCCTGAGCCATTCGGGCAGATATCGTCCCTGGGGCGGTGACTCTGCCCGGGTGATCCCTATGGCATCAAAACCCAAGACGCGAGCCGTCTCTTTAAGCAGGGCGGGGCGGTCCATGGCCTCAGGATTCGGCGTTTAACTTATCAAAAATCCTTTGGGCCGCTCGTTCCGGGGAGTCCGGTCCGATATCCAGTTGAATTTCGCTCTCCTGATACCAGATTTCCCGTTTGGCAAGCTGCTCGGCAAGAGTGGTTGGCAGTGGGCCTTGGGTCAATAGGGGGCGGTCCGCTTTATGTCTGAGCCTGTCCTCCAGAACTTTCAGGGGAACACGGAGGTAGATTCGGGTGCCGTTTCTTTGCATGACCCTCCGGTTGTCAGCTTCCAAAACCGCACCCCCTCCACATGCGACCACTGCGGGTTTTTGTTTTTCCATTTCGCATATCGCCTCCGTCTCCCTTTTGCGAAAACCGGCCTCGCCCTCAATGGCAAAGATCTCGGGGATCGGGCGTTGAGCCTTCTGGGTGATGATTTCATCCGTGTCGTAGAAAGGGAGGTTGAGCTGTCGGGCCAATATCGGGCCCAGAGTACTTTTCCCGGAGCCCGATAAACCCAAGAGCCACAGATGACCGGGTTTTCTCATCCCTCCAGATTGGCAGGCTTTGGGGTTTGACGCTAGGCTAGGGGGTATTCCTGAGCTTGGGTAAAAAGAGTTTTTCGGGCAGGATAAGGCTATGGGAAACACCTTTGGACACGTGTATCGGGTTACCACCTGGGGCGAATCCCACGGGGGTGGGGTGGGGGCCGTGATCGATGGGTGTCCCCCCCAGATCCCACTCGCTGAGAAGGATCTGCAGCCGGATTTGGACCGGAGACGTCCGGGCCAGAGCAAAATTGTTACCCCCCGCAAAGAGGCGGACCGGTGTGAGATTCTATCCGGGGTGTTTGGAGGAAAGACCCTGGGGACTCCGATTTCCGTTTGGGTGAGAAACCAGGATGCGCGCCCCGAAGCCTATCGCGAAATGGAAACTTTGTATCGTCCTAGCCATGCCGATTACACCTATCAGGCCAAATACGGCATCAGGAATTGGCAGGGCGGAGGGAGGACGTCGGCCCGGGAAACGATTGGCCGTGTCTTGGGCGGGTCGATTGCCAAAAAGATGTTTAGCCAGCTCGTTCCCCGACTCTCGGTGACCGCCTTTGTCCGTCAGGTGGGTAGTGTGGTGGCTCGCCTAGAGGCCGACCGGGTTGAGGCCAAGGAAGTGGAGGCCAACCCCGTCCGGTGGCCGGATGCCAAGGAGGCGAATCAACTGGTTCGTCTGATTGAAAGAGTGCGCTCCGAGGGGGATTCTTTGGGGGGAGTGGTGGAGTGTATCGTGCGGGGTTGTCCGGTGGGGTTGGGTGAGCCGGTCTTTGACCGGTTGGAGGCGGATTTGGCCAAAGCCGTGATGAGTCTGCCGGCGAGCAAGGGGTTTGAAATTGGCTCCGGGTTTGCCGGGGTGCGAATGCGCGGTTCGGAGCACAACGACGAGTTTTATATGGACGGCAAGCGGGTGCGCACGCGCACCAACCGAAGCGGCGGGGTTCAGGGTGGGATCAGTAATGGCGAAGACATCATCTTCCGGGTTGCTTTCAAGCCGGTGGCCACGATTGCGAAATTCCAGAAGACGGTTGGGATTCAAGGCAAGAACGCGGGGTTAAAGGCCCGGGGCAGGCACGATCCGTGTGTTTTGCCCCGTGCGGTGCCGATGGTGGAGGCAATGACCCTGTTGGTTTTGGCGGACCACTATTTGCGTGACCGGGCGCAAAACGACCAACGCAGAAAATAGTTTTTAAAACGCGAAATTTCCGCCGATTTGGATCGTATTGGTCACGGGGGAACCAAAGGTAACCTGCTGGTTGTCTCCCATATCGACCGTGGGTTGGCTGGTGCCGTAGAACTTGTAGGCCAGAGTCAGACTAAGTTGTTCATAAAGGCGGTAGCGAACCCCTGCGGTGATCTGATAGGCGGTGTCCATATCATTTCCCGAGCCGGAGAGCGGGGTGTAATTTTGGGAGTTCGGGCCGTTGTAACTGATGTTTCCAATTTTGAAATAGTTCCAACCCCCGCCGAATCCCAAATTGAGGTAGGGCAGAAAACCGCTGTCATTGGGGTATTGGAAGCAAAGCTGGGCCATGATCGGCACGCTCCAATAGGTGCTGCTGGAAACAGTCATGCCTTGCGTATTTCCCCGGATGGCGTTCAGGGCGAAGCCGGTTTCAATTGCCAGACCGAACCAGTCTGTCAGCCAGACCCCGGCATCCACGTCTTGACGGTAGCCGGTGCTGAAGGCGATTTCCTTTTCAATGACAGGATTGGAGGGCCCGTTGGGGCCCACAATATTCACGATATTCATCGAACTGACGAAGCGAGGTCCCCCTTCCGTGCGAACGTAAAAGTGATCTTCCTCCATTTGTTCGGTCGGGATGGGGTGATCGAGGAATTTTCCGGGCCATCCCCCAGGCCAAAAGGATGCTTCCTCCATGGCGGTAGCCGATAGCGGAGCGGGTGAGGCCGAAGGGGTTTGCGTAGCCGGCGAATCGGGAGCTGATTGGTTTGGTTTGAGTCCGGTTTCTTGGGGGATATCGGGCGACGGCGAGGTCGGCGCGGGCGACATTGAAGTTTCCGTCCCCTGGGTCTTGCTGCTGTTCTTTTGGGAAGTGGAGGACGCTGCCGAGGATTTCTGGTCGGGGTTCGCCGAACTATTCGACATGGTGACGGTTCCGGTCGGTGCTCCCTCCATTCGTTCCGGTTGGTTGGAAGTGTTTAGGGTAATTCGGAGGGCCGACCCCGGCGGGATCGAGATGTTCATGCCGGATAAAGTGAAATCAGCCGGCGAGGTGGAGGTTTTTGGCAAGCTGATCAAAATGGTTTTTTCTCCGGAGGAGTTCGAGCCGTAGCTGACATTCAAGGATTGTCCGCCACAGTTTGCGGACTGACGTGGGGTTCCTTGTTTGACCAAGTCGGCTACCCCCCCGTTGGAATCAAAAAATACCAAGGAGCCATCCGATTGTATTGCAATGGAAGAAAGAAATACCGCACGGGCTTGCCCCGCAAATAGAGTGAATAAACAAACCGAAAGGATACCACAGGTTGTAGCGTAGGCCCTTCGCATCCCTATATAAAGGGTCTTAAGATTCCTAATGTCGATGCGAGTTGAGGCTATTTGTTAGTAAAGCAGAACAGAAATAAATATTTATAGCCCGTTATTCATCATGGCGATGTGACTTTTTACAAACTTTTATTCAGAAGATATTTTTAAGAGAAATGTCTGGGTTATCCACCTCCCCCCCACCAACCAGAGGACGGCGGCCAAGGCGAGGTAGGGGCCATAGGGAATTTTTACCCCCAGTTTTCTTTTTCGGCTTTTGATGATCCAAGCTCCCACGGCGGTCCCTGCGAAGGATGAAATCACAAGAATAAACGGGATGCTGGGCCAACCCAAAAAAGCTCCCAAGGCGGCTAGAAGTTTTGCGTCACCCATTCCCATGGCCTCTTTTTGCAAAAGCCAAGAAGCGGTCCGGGCCGTGATCCAAAGAACTCCTCCCCCGATGGAAGCTCCCAAAACCGATTGGATCATGGCATCCGTCGGGTTCTGGGTGTGCTGCAGTTCCGGAATCAAATAGCTGGCACAGATTCCCGCAATCAGTCCCCCGACGGTCAGGGAGTCGGGAATGACCAGGTAGTCCAGATCGATGCCCGAGGCCACGATGATGCCGGCCGTAAGGCAGGCATAGACTCCGAAAAGAAGGGGGGGGTAGAGCTGCCAAAGGGCGGTGTAAAGCACCGCCGTGCCCAGTTCGACCGCCGGATAGCGTGGATCCAAATGCGCTCCACAACAACGCGCACGTCCACGAAGCATGAAATACCCCAGGATGGGCAGATTCAAAAAGCCCGGGAGTTCAAGCCCGCAGGCCGCGCAGCGAGACCCTGGTCGAACCACGGATTGACCCAGGGGAATCCGCAAAATGCAAACGTTCAGAAACGATCCCACGCATGCCCCCATGACAAAAACGGCCGAGGAGACAAGCAGGGCCAGAGTCACGGGTTGCGTCCGGCGGCGAGGAGAACGGCCTCACGCATTTTTTTAAGGGGGGCCTTTTGGCCGGTCCAAATACTGAACGAGAGAGCTCCCTGGTGAAGAAGCATCCCCAGGCCATCCTCCGCCTGATAACCAAGTTTTCGTGCGGCCTGCACCAAGGGAGTGGGTTCCTTGCGGTACACGGTATCATAAAGTTTCCCGCCTTGGGGAAGTTTGGCCGGGTTGACCGGCAAAGGGTCGTCTTTTTTTAATCCCAAACTGGTGCCTTGAA
>RGYX01000002.1 GCA_010031845.1 Verrucomicrobiota bacterium | reverse complement strand
CCGCACCCCCACCCACGCAGTAATCAAACCTGTTTGACTTATCGGCGACTGCTGCCCGCCAAGGATTGCCCGAGTCGTTTTTGACCGTTGGGACGCGCCCACTCGGTTGCCTTCCAAAGCATCAACAACGCCGCCACGCCAATTCCAGAGCGGATCAATTGACCAAGTTGGGATCCGTACAACGATTTTTTCTGCTGGCTTAGGACAGCCTGTCGTTCTTGGTTGAGTTTTACCTCCTGGGCCTGAACTTCATCCCTGAGATTCTGGATGAAGGCGGAAAGCTCCACCGGAGTTTTTTTGGGATTGGCCGCGTTGTAGCGGTTGACCATATTTTGCTGCTCTCCCTCGGAAAGCCGCAGGGTGGTATCCAGCACCGTGCGGACTTTCTTAACCTGCTCTTCAGCCTGCGCTGTCAGATTGTAGGAACTGATCTGAAAAAGACGGGCCGCGGCATTCATCGAAATGGGGATCATCAGAACGTAGGCCACCGCCATCGCCAAAGGCAGCCAAGCCAAGATCATGAGAATCACGCGTTCCGCCTTGATGCGGAAAAACCGAGGGTGAAGAAAAAGGAGCCCCAACCCCAATACCCCCATGGGAATCCGATCGGCCATCGTGGCCGTAAATCTCAGTTCGGATGCAGGATTGCGCAACTCGAGCCCAAAAAGTGCTACCAAACCCTCGAGTAGATAAAAAACCACCAACAGACCTCCCGCAATCCTTAGAATCTGAATGCCCGCCCCAACGGCACGTTCTGCCGGGCTGTTGATAGAGGACTGCGATTGGCCCACTTCCATAAAGTCACTATGCAGATCAGGCAACCCGTAAGCAAATCCCCTTTCTGCCTCGCCCTTGACCAAGCCTTGCTTCAAATTCAGCGCATGCGGTTTGCCGTAAGGATCCAAAAAATCGAAATCGCCTGGTTTGCTTGGGCCATGCTCTGGCTTGGCGCACTCGTTCCGTCTTATGCGGAGACCAATCCAGCACCCGCATCCTCCCCAACCAAGGATTGGGCCAGATATGCCGTTTGGTATCAGATTTTTCCGGAACGTTTCCGTAACGGAGACCCAAAAAACGATCCCACAGGCGGATACTCCAAAGTCCCAGATCAGGTCAAGGACACGTGGCGCGTTATGCCATGGACCAAGGAATGGTATGCGCTCCAACGGACATCGTCGTTACGGAGGGGATTTTCAAGGGATTCTCGACAAATTGGACTACCTAAAAGAGCTCGGGATCAACGCCATTTACCTCAACCCCATTTTTGAATCCCCTTCCCTCCACAAGTATGATGCGCGTTGCTTTCATCACGCGGATCCACATTTTGGCCCAGATCCAGCGGGAGATCTGGCCATGAAGCAAGGGGAGACCGCGGATCCTGCCACCTGGAAATGGACCGCTGCCGACAAAATGTTTGTGGAACTGGTCAGGCAAGCCCACGCCCGTGGCATCCGCATCATCCTCGATGGGGTTTTTAATCATTGTTCCACTGATTTCTTTGCCTTCGCCGACCTAAGGGAGAAACAGGAAAAGTCCGCCTATGCCAAATGGTTTGATGTGCACAAATTCGACGACCCCAGCACTGCCGATAAAAATGAATTCGATTATTCCGGATGGTGGGGAGTGAAAGGAATGCCTGAGTTTATCGAAGTTACGGACGAACAAGGCCGGAAAAACCTCCATCCGGACGTCAAGGCCTACCTCTTTGCCATCACGAAGAAGTGGATGGATCCCGATGGAAATGGAGATCCTTCGGATGGGGTTGATGGTTGGCGGCTTGACGTGGCTAACGAAGTGGGCACCGGCTTCTGGTCCGACTGGAACGATTGGGTGAAAAAGATCAACCCGGACGCCTACACCACTCCGGAGATCTGGGTCGAGAATGCCCCGACGTTCGTGAAGGAAGGCAAGTTCGACGGTGTCATGAACTACTTCTCGTTCAGTATGCCGGTCAAAGGCGGGTTGATCGACGCAAGCCTGCCGATCCGAGAGTTTGTACAGTTGATCGAAGACCGAAGAAAAAGGTTCCCTGCCGACCAGTATGCCAAGTTACAAAATCTCTTTGACTCCCACGACACCGCCCGAATGACCACCATGATCGTCAACCGCGATCGCCCCTATTATTCATCCCCCCAAGACTTTTCCTATGACTCCGACGTCCATGCCGGGAACCGCGACAAGCCCTACCTCGCCCGAAAACCGAACGAAGCCGAACGAAATCTTCAACGAATGGCCGTTTTATTCCAGATGACTTACCCCGGGGCCCCCTACCTCTACTATGGGGTGGAGGCCGGCATGTGGGGGGCCGACGACCCTGATGATCGACAGCCCATGGTTTGGGAAGATCTAAAGTTTGAGCCGCAAAAGATCAGCCCCGGAGGCCAACCCGGGCGCGATGACGACGTGAATTATGATGCCAAACTGCATGATTATTTCCGGGAAGCCATCGCACTGCGCAAGAGGTTCCCCACCTTGGTGGAGGGAGAAATGCAGCTGATCGGAGCCGATAACAATTCCCGCATGTTTGCCTTTGCCCGCGCCGGTTCAGAAACCCTGGTGGCCGTGTTTAATCGTTCCGAAACAACCCAAACCTTTCGCTTTCATTTCGGAACTACGGATGGCAGTGCCCCCAATCCGCTGGTCCCGGTTTTCATCTCCCAGGGAAAATTGAGCGATGCAGTCGTGAAACAGGGGTCCGGCAAGGTTGAGGTTACTCTTCCGGGTTGGACGGGGGTGCTTTTGAAGCTGGATTAATCTGATCGTTCAATCGGAGCCCGCACGCGGTTTCCCCACTCCGTCCATGACCCATCGTAGTTCCGGACTTTTTTCAGCCCCAGAAGATAGCTCAAAACAAACCAAGTATGGCTCGATCGTTCTCCGATCCGACAATAAGCCACCACTTCCTTGTCCGGCGTTAACTGACAACCCTCAAGATAGATCTTTCCAAGCTCGTCGACAGATTTAAAGGTGCCGTCGTCCCGGACGGCCGTCTTCCATGGTACGCTTTTCGCTCCAGGAATATGACCACCCCGGAGGACACCCTCTTGGGGATACTCGGGCATATGGGTCACCTCCCCTCTGAATTCACCAGGGGAGCGGACATCAATCAGGGGCTTTTTACCCAGGCTGAAAGCAAGAGCATCCTCATAAAAAGCCCGGATCTCGGCATCCAACCGCTTGGCAGGTGCCGGATATTTCACCGTGGAAACCTTGGCCTTGTCACGTGTCAGGGGCCTTTTTTCCGCGGCCCACTTATCCCTACCCCCATTCAGGATCTTCACCTTGGTGTGACCGAATAGACGAAAGGCCCAAAGGGCATAACAGGCCCACCAGTTGGATTTGTCCCCGTAAAAGATCACCGTCGTATCCGGAGTGATGCCATTGCGGCCACAAAGCTCCGCAAAGGCCTCCGGGGATATATAGTCACGCACCAAGGCATCCTGAAGATCCCTTCGCCAATCAATGTGTACCGCTCCCGGAATATGTCCGGTATCATAAAGAAGTACGTCCTCATTGCTTTCCACCACCCGGATTCCGGGATCGTTCAGATGTTCAGCCAGCCAATTGGTTTCCACCAAGGCTTCTGGATGTGCGTATGTTTTAGTGCTCATGTGGGGCTAGAATCTCCTTGGTTAACAAAATGCCAAAGTTGGTCAGGGGATGCAACCGCCCACCGTGTCATTCCACGTTTATCCAGCCCTTTTTTCCTCCTCCAATAACGGGAAAAGGGGTTCGATCCTGCCCAAAGACCTGCCAGCCTGATGGGTCGGCCATTGGGGCCAGTTTTTGGACCGGGGAGAAATGCCCCCTGGGTGGCCAATTTGCCGCAAGCCTGCTTCGGCGGTCGTGGGTATCACGCAGGCCACCTCATCCAAGACCAACTCCAGCGCGGCCATGGCGTCAGCCAAAGTGGCATCCAGGGAGGGCGCTTGGGCCGGATCCTTGGCGAGTTTCCATGGGGCCCTTGATTCGATCATCTGGTTGGCTGCCTGAACTCCCTTCCAAAGCTCCCCTAAGGCCAGGTGGATCTGGCGGGCGCACATGAATTCATCCCATTTACGGAGGGCGGAAAGCACGGTCGCACGAAAGGCCTCCGAGACCGCATCCGGCACGGGGGACGCGGGAATCTTCCCTTCCCGATACCGACCGATCATGGAACCGGCCCGTTGTAGAAGATTTCCCAATTCATGGGCCAGTTCCCCTTTCCTTCTGGCGGCCAGGGATTCCTCATCAAAATCCGCATCGTGCCCCAACGCCATCTCGCGAAGTACATAATAGCGGAAGGAATCCGCCCCGTATTTGGCCGCCAGAATTTCCGGATCAACCACGTTCCCGGTTGACTTGCTTAGCTTCTCGCTTTTACGCGTCCAAAAGCCGTGCACCAGGAGTTGGTCAAAAACCGGGAGGTTCAGCGCTTTCAGCATACAGGGCCAATAGATTCCGTGGGCAGGCACCAGGATGTCTTTCCCGATGACATGCACCGCAGGAGTCCAATCCTCAAGCTTACCCAATCCGGAACCCGCCCCGGTCACATAGTTAAGCAAAGCGTCGAACCAAACGTACGTTACCTGATTTTCATCGAAAGGAAGGGGAATGCCCCAGGCCAGCCTGGTTTTAGGGCGGGAAATACAAAGATCAGGCAAGGGTTTCTCCAGCGCTCCCAAAACCTCCTTGGACCGAAACTCGGGAAAGATCATGGAAGGCTTTTTTAGAATAAGGTCCTTCAACCAGTCCTGGTACTTGGAAAGCTTGAAGAAATAGTTTTCTTCGGTCAGTTCGACCACTTCCCCAAAAATCTCCGGCCAGGATCCGTCGGACTGCCTCTCCTTCTCGGTGAGAAACTGCTCGGCCCGGATGCTGTAAAAACCCTTGAAGGTGCCTTTGATGATGTCCCCCTGGGCATAAAGCTTGGCCAAAACGCCCTGCACGAGTTGGCGGTGACGTGACTCCGTGGTCCGAAGGTAGTCGTCGGGTTCCACCTTGAGAATTTTCCAAAGTTTTAAGAAGTCCGCACTGATGCCATCCACAAACTGCTGGGGGCTCTGCCCGGTTTGGGCGGCGCTTTGCTGTACTTTTTGACCATGTTCATCCAACCCGCTGAGAAAGCGGACCGTGGCCCCTTGGCGGCGGGCAAACCGAGCCAAGGTGTCCGTCAGAACCTTCTCGTACGCGTGCCCCAGATGAGGTTTGGCGTTGGCATAGTCAATTGCCGTCGTGAGATAAAGGGGCTTCAAGCCCCCTTGTCTAGCACCGGTGGCTCTCCAAATCGATGCCAAGTAAACGCACCCGCCAAGAATTTTGACCCGGGGAAGTCTCCACTCTCCACTACAAAAGGTCCTGAGCATCCACATCGACCGAAACTTTGATTCCGGTTGGCCATTTTTGGGCCAAAACTTCCCGCTTTAGGTCACGCATCACGGGAGCCACTTTTTCGACCAGCAGAAAGATCTGATATCGAAATTTTCCCTCCACCCGGGCGATCGGAGCCTGAGCCGGTTCCGGCACCTCGTTTTCCCCTTTCCAAATCTCCCTCAACCGCCCGGCCACATGTTGGATCGAGGCCCGCGTTCGGGCCTCACTCACCCCCGAGAAGGAGATCAGGATCACCCGCCGGAAGGGGGGGTAGCCATGCGCCTTCCGATATTCCAACTCCTGCTCACGGAAACCATCCACATCGTGGTGCCTCGCAAATTGGATGGCCGGATGAAACGGGGTATAAGTCTGGACAAACACCTCTCCAGGAACTTCACCACGACCTGCCCGACCGGCCACCTGGACCAACAGCTGAAACACCCGTTCCGAGGCGCGAAAATCGGGTAGGTTCAGGGCGGAGTCAATTCCCACCACCCCCACACACGTCACCCTGGGGAAGTGCAGACCCTTTGCGATCATCTGGGTTCCAAGCAGAATATCCGTTCTTCCTTCCCGAAAATCCTCCAACGCCTTTCCGTGGGCCCCCCTGGCCTTCATGCTGTCTGAATCCATCCGGGTCCACCGAACTCCGGGCAGGGATGCAACCACTGCCTCCTCCAACCTCTCCGTCCCTGCACCGGTAAAGGAAAGGACCGGGGATCCACAACCCGAACATTGGGTGGGTGCGCGTTTTTCAGCGTCGCAGAAATGACACCGCAGCTTCCCTTCCCCTCGATGGTAGGTCATCGGCACCGCGCACCTTTCACACTCTTCCACTTGGCCGCAGTGAGGGCATTGCACGCTGGGCGCATAACCCCTCCGGTTCAACAGAAGCAGGCTCTGCTCCCCTTTTCGCAGACGAGTTTGCAAGGCCTCCTTCAAGGGGTCGGACAGCAGGACCGGTCCACCTGATTTTGGTTTGGCCTCCTTGCGAAGATCCACCACGTGAACCTTGGGTAGTTTGGCGCCATCCACCCGCCGGGTCAGACGAACCCTTCGATACTTTCCTCGGTCCGCATTGTATCCGCTCTCCAAAGAAGGAGTGGCACTTCCGAGAATGACGGAAGCCCCCTCCATCCGTCCCCGAACCACCGCCAGATCCCTGGCATGGTATCGGGGTGCCTCTCCCTGCTTGTATCCACCGTCATGCTCCTCATCGACCACGATCAATCCGAGATGATCCAAGGGAGCGAAAAGAGCGGAACGTGCGCCAATGACCACCTTGGCCCGCCCTTCACGAATCTCATGCCACGATTCCCTTCTTTCGGCCACGGTTTGACCACTATGCAGAACACAAAGACGAACCCGGCGCCCTGCCAAACGCCCACGAAAACGGGCGACAGTTTGCGGAGTCAGGGAGATTTCCGGCACCAAAACAATCGCATTACGCCCCTCCTCCAGCACCGCATCTAGGGCCTGCAAATACACCTCCGTCTTTCCGCTTCCGGTGACCCCTTCCAACAAGATCGGTCGGCCGCCCTCCTCCTTTTTTCTCTCCTCGTTCCATTCCGCCAGGGACTGAACCTGCTCCTCACCCAAAGACGGCTTGCGGGCGGCATCGGCCCAGCCCGCCTCCGCTTTTTCCTCTGTTAAAATAAAACGTTTTTCCAGACGTTCCGCCAAGCCCCGATCGACCAGAGCCCTCCACACCGCGGTGCCCAACCCCGCCTCCTTCACCAACCGGTTCAGCCAGTTTCCCCCATGGGAACATAGATACTCCCAGGCTTTCTTTTGGGATTTGGCCCCCGTGAGAACCTTCTCCGCGATCTCTGCACGGCCCAGCACCGGCTCAATCCACCAGGCCATTTTTCCTCCTCCCTCATGAGATCGCACTGGTCCGGGTAAAATGGTCCGCAAGGCCGCGCCGAGATCGCACGCATAGTAATCCGCCATCCACTTGGCCAGTTTGCACAAGCCGGGTGGAATCAGGGGTTTTTCCCCGATGATCGCGCCGATTTCCCGCACCTTTTCCACTTCCGGCTGAAGGGGAAACTCCACGGCATAGGCCATGATATCCCGCTTTCCCCAGGGCACACGAAGCCTCTGTCCCAACTCGATCCGGCCGGCCAGGGATTCCGGAATCTCATAGTCAAAGAGCCGATCCAGTCCCAATTCCGGAGCCACTCTCACATAACGCGGTAAAATCACCCCTAGGCTCTGCGCCATTTTTTTCAATCCGGCAAGTATCCCCCGCTTTCCCAACAGTGATTTGTGCCTGTAGGATGGGAATTCATGCTTTTGGCCCGTCCCCGCATTCTGGCCGCTTTGGCGGTTATTTGTACCCCCTTGGCCTTGATCACGTTCTCTTGGCTCGGGGAACTCCACCGCTCGCAGGAGTTGGAGCCCTTGATTATCGAGGCCGCCAACCGGCACGAACTCCCCGTCCCTTTGCTGCGGGCTGTTGTCTGGAGGGAGAGTGATTTCGACACCAGGGCAGTGGGAACCTCCGGAGAGCGGGGGTTGATGCAGGTAACCCCTGGTGCGGCCCATGATTGGGCGCAAGCCACCCGGAACCGGTCCTTTCAGGGCACGGACCTATTCGATGCCCGAACCAATCTGGCCGCAGGCAGTTGGTACCTTTCCCGGGCGATGAAACGCTGGACCCATGCGGACCGACCGGAAGTCTTTGCCTTGGCGGAGTACAATGCCGGCATCACCCACGCCCGCCGTTGGGCCAAGCAGAACGAAACCCTCCGGGCCACCGAATTTGTCCAATCCATCGACTTTCCGACCACTCGCGCCTACATCCGCGCCATTCTGCGTCGCCGGGATCTCTACGCCTCGGGAAAAAACCCCGGCCCATGGGAACTGGTGGATCGACGACTGGCCCTTCAAAAAGAGCGTTGGATCAAAAAAGCGCCCTAAACAAGTACGCCCCCGGTACCCAAGGTCGATCCTCGACCGAATTCCGCCGCGCTCATCCGCTTCCTACCCTCCAACTGGACTTCACGCAAAAGAACCCCCCCTTTTTTCGCCGCGACCAATATCCCGTGGGGGTTGATCTCAACAATTTCTCCCGGCTTCCCTTTGGCCCTTCGGGAGAGAATCACGGAGAAGATTTTTAGCATTTTCTGATCCGTGCCTTCTGGAATCCAGGTGTAGGCGCCGGGCCAGGGCTGCATGGCACGAATATGCGCCTCAATCTCCTCCGGGTTCCTGTCCCAATTGATTTTACCATCTTCCTTGGTCATGCGTGGAGCCAGCGAAGCCTCCGCGTTATTTTGTCGGGTTCTCTTTAGTTTTCCTTTTTCGGTCCTGGTCAAAAGCTCCAGCAATAAAAGAGCCGCTTTTTTTGCCAGACGATCGTGCAACAAACCGGTGGTCTCCTCCGGACGGATTCGGGTAGCCACGGAATCCAAGATGTCCCCCGTATCCAACCCTTCGTTCATCTGCATGATGGTGACGCCGGTACGCTTTTGGCGGTCGCGAATCGCCGCTGCGATGGGGGACGCTCCGCGATACTTTGGAAGAAGTGAACCATGAACATTCCAACACCCCCTCTCAGGCAACTCCAAAATCGGCTTCTTCAGGATCTGCCCATACGCCACCACCACCATGAGGTCGGGCTTCTGATAGCGAATCTGACTTAAGGCAGAGGGTGCGTTGATATCCTCGGGTTGAAAGACCTGGAGTTGATGACGCAGGGCACACTCCTTGATTGGAGAGGCCAATAGTTTTTGCTGTCGTCCGGCCGGCCGGTCGGGCTGGGTGAGAACGGATAAAACGAAGTGCTGATCGGAGGCCACCAGAGCCTCAAGGCATGGAACCCCGAATTCTCCCGTGCCGGCAAAAACAATCCGCACGCGCCTAAACGCCGGCCTCGGCCAATTTCCGCTGGGTCTTCTCGATCTTGGACGGCTTGACCTGAGTCAAAATATCCCGGGTCACCTCAAACGGAAACTGCTCCGCATCGATCTCTTTGACCTTCTTGTCCCCATAATACTCCAAGACCGGTTTGGTCTCCCTTTCATAGGTCTGCAACCGGTCGTGGATGACCGTGTCACTGGCATCATCAAGGCGGTTGTCCCGCAGGGCGCGCCGCTTCAACCGCTCCTCCAGCTTGGCGCGATCATGACACACTAAATGAAAAAGAGCTTCGACCTGAAGATCGGATTCCAACAGCTTGGCTTGGGCGGCATTTCTTGGGATTCCATCGAGAACCAAGTGGTCAATTTCCGGCTTAAACTTTCCCAAAGTCACCATGTTGGCCATGTGCTGACGCCATAGATCCACCGTGACGTCGTCCGGCACCAGTTTCCCGGCGCTGGAATACTTGAGAAAGGCCTGGCCCACCTGGGTTCGGAGATCCATCCCCCGAAAGACATCTCCGCAGGAAAGATGGCAAAAACCTGGGATCGAACCCAAAATTTTACCCTGCGTTCCCTTGCCGGATCCGGGGGCTCCAAACAAAAGAATAGTCCTCCAGCGCATGCTGTATTGCTACACCCGACCCTCCCCCGAATGCAACCCGTGAGATCAGCTCTTTCCAGCTGGAAATTTCTTTTTTCCGATCAACAAGCGAAGACTGTTCAGTACCACCACCACGGTGCTTCCCTCATGACCCGCCACCCCGGCGGTCAGGGGGATGGCCGACCCCAGGGCAGCGGCCACCAATACGACAATGGTACCCAAGGAAATGACCAGATTTTGGGTAATGATTCTTCTGGTTCGCCGGCTGAGGTCATAGGCCTCGGCAAAGCTCTCCAGCCGATCCCTCATTAAAATGACATCGGACTCTGCCAACGCCGCCCCGGTTCCCCGGGCCCCCATGGCCACCCCGATCTCCGCCGCTGCCAGGCTTGGGGCGTCGTTTACCCCGTCCCCCACCATGGCCACTTTCTCACCCCGGCCCGACCACGCCTTGATAGCCGCGACTTTGTCCGCAGGATGCAGTCCAAACCGATAATCCTTCAGCCCCACCTCCTCAGCCACATGCTTGGCGGCCGCCTCCCGGTCCCCCGTCAGCATGGTGACCTGCAAACCCTGCTTTTCCAGCCAAGCCAGCAAGGGGCCGCTGCTTTTTCGAATTTCATCCGCCAACAGAAATCTTCCCCGCACTTTGCCGGACTCATAAAAAACTTCCGTCACCCCTGTGGGCGGAGCGGCGATTCCCTGGGTCCAACCCGCATCCTGCAGAAATGTTCTCCTTCCCAGACGACACTCCTCCCCTTGCTTGTTTTTTCCTCGCACCCCTCCCCCGGTCGCCGAGGAAAATTCCGCCAGGGCCGCCGTCAAAATCCCGCGCCGTTTGGCCTCCCGCACGATGGCCAAGGATACCGGATGGAGGGACTCCACCGCCAAGCTGGCGGCCCCTTGCGTTAAATCCTCCTCGCTGCAACCGCCGTGAGGCTCCACCCCAAGCACCTTCATCTCACCCGTGGTCAGAGTGCCTGTTTTATCCAAGGCCACCCGACGGATTCCCCCAAGCCTTTCGATTGGACTGCCCCCGCGGAAAAGAATTCCCCGCCTGGCTCCGGCGGCGATCCCCGCCAAAATGGCCGAAGGAATGGAAAGCACAAGGGCGCAGGGCGAAGCCACCACCAGCAGGGTCATGGTTTGGTAAAACGCCTGGCTCACTCCGGATTTTTGCCATCCACCCAAGCCCCACCAAACGAAGAACATAGTCAGGCTCAGAGCGAGAATTACCTGCGTGTAACGCGTCCCAAATCGGTCGGTGAATCTCTGGGCCGGTGCTTTTTGCTCTTGGGCCTCTCGGATGAGTCGGAGAACCCCCTCGAGCGCACTCTCCTTCGCTTTGCGCAATACCTTTAAATCCACCCGTCCCCAAAGATTCAGGGTTCCGGCCAACACAGTGGAACCCACCTCTTTGTCCACGGCGATGGATTCACCCGTAAGACTGGACTCATCGGCACTGGTCCTGCCCTCCATGACTTCGGCATCCACCGGAAATCCATCCCCGGGTTTCACCCGAACCATCATCCCCGGCTCGAGTTGATCGACCGGAACTTCCACCTCCTGTCCATCCGCCTTCACCCAAATCGCCTCCCTCGGGGCAGCCTTAAAAAGGCCGGCCAATTCCCTCTCGGTCCGATAGGCTGCCAACTCCTCCAAAGCCCCACTCAGGGAGAACAAAAAGAGAAGCAAGGCGCCTTCCTCCAGATGCCCAACCGCCGCCGCACCACCCGCTACCGCCAACATAAGAAAGTGAATATCCAAAACTCCGCCGCGGATTTTGTGCCACACCTCCTCTGCCGTCTTCCATCCGCCCGCCAGATAAGCGATGAAAAAAGATACTTTCCCAAGCCAGCCCTCCACCCTCCATCCCAGAAGTCCCGCCACCCCGCAAACCACGGCAAGAGCGAGGGGTACCTTCCATTTTTTTCCTGCCCCCACCACGGAGGGAAGTTGCCGTACCTCTAGTTTCACGCCGCTCAACATCCGCCAAAGCCAGAATTTGGGTGCCGTGGGACAGCTTTCCCTTTCCAGCACGATCTTATCCCCGGCTCTTCGGATCAGGACTCCCTCATCCCATTCCCCGTCAAAAAGACGGCCACAGGTTTCACATCGCGGGGATTTCGCATCCCATCGGCAGACGCTCGCCCCCTGCAACCCCCGCACGGCTTCCGCCACCTCCACGCCCGCTTTTTCCCCGCTCTGTTGTCCTGCGGTCGCGTACTCCAAACGTCCTTCATGAAAAGACACGGAAACCGCGCGCAGCGCCTCCGAAGAGGCCAACACATGCGCCAAGGCGTCTAAACCACAGTCCCGAACCGAGATCTGATGCACGGGCACAGCGTAACCCGATCCACCCATTCACCGCCAACTTTCCCTGCCTCTTGCCAAGTTCCCCTTGTCAATTACGCTCAGGCGGTGTCTGTAACCGCACCCAAGAAGCAAACCAAGCGGGTAACCACCCCCTCTTCTGGGAATCCCGGTCGGGAAGACTCCTCTTTTTTGCCGCGTCATCTGGGCCCGGATGAATCGACTCGCAAGGAGATGCTTCAGACCCTCGGCCTGAATAGCCTGGAAGAACTGATTCAAAAATCTCTCCCCGAGGGTCTTTCCGCCCGCAAACTCCCCCAGCTTCCTCCCGCTAGGTCGGAGGCACGCGCCTTGGCCGATCTGGAGGAAATCTTTTCCCGGAACCAGAACGTGCGTTCGCTTATCGGGCTCGGTTATCACGGAACCATCACCCCAAACATTCTTCGCCGTAATTTGTTCGAAGATCCGGGCTGGTACTCCTCCTATACCCCTTACCAACCGGAAATTTCCCAAGGGCGTCTGGAAGCCCTGCTGAATTTCCAAACCATGATCATCGAATTGACCGGGATGGAAATTGCCAATGCCTCCCTTCTGGATGAGGGGACCGCAGCGGCCGAAGCCGCCTCTCTGGCTCACGGCGCGATGCAGAGCAGCGATCGCCACACCCTTTGGGTCTCCCCCGGCCTCCACCCCACGACCGCGGCGGTTGTCGCCACCCGAGCCAGCGCCTTGGGATGGAAAATCATCACCTCAGAAACATTTCCCGAAAAGGAAGCCGACCGGCTTTTTGCCGGCATTCTCAGCTATCCCGACAGTGACGGCCGCCTATCCGATCCACGCCCTCAGGTGGAACAACTGAAAAAAGTCGGTGCCCTCTCCGTTCTTGTCGCCGACCCCATGGCGCTTTTGTTGTTCACCCCCCCGGGCGAACTCGGGGCCGATGTGGCCGTGGGAAACACCCAGCGATTTGGTGTGCCCGTGGGTTTCGGGGGTCCCCATGCCGCTTATTTCGCTACCCGTTTGGCTTACCAGCGCCTACTTCCGGGTCGCTTGGTGGGTGTTTCCAAGGACACCTCAGGGCGGATCGCCTACCGCCTCTCCCTTCAGACCCGCGAACAGCACATTCGCCGGGACCGGGCCACCAGCAACATCTGCACGGCCCAAGCCCTGCTCGCCTCCATGGCCTCGATGTACGCCATCCACCACGGCCCGGAGGGTCTCCGCTCAATTGCCCTGCGCATTCACGGACACACCCAGCACCTTTCCGCCGAACTGGGCCGACTCGGCCTCAAGATCCTCCACCCCTCCTTTTTCGACACCCTCCGGATTCAGGGTTCCTCCAAAGTTATTGCCTCGGCTCTCCATGCCGCGTCCAAGGCGCAATATAACTTCCGGATTTTTTCCGAAACGGAAATCGGTATCACTTTGGATGAGCGAACAGACCATGCGGAAATCAACCGCTTGGTTGAGTTTTTTGGCGGAGAATCCTCCGCCACCTCCCCTTCGGCCCCCAGACTGGGCGGTTCCTTGGTCCGAACGAGTTCCGCTCTTCGACACCCCGTTTTTTCCTCTTATGGAAACGAAAACGAACTCCTGCGTTATATCCGTCATCTGGCCCAGAAGGATCTTACCCCCGCCCAGTCCATGGTGCCTCTCGGTTCATGCACGATGAAGCTTAACGCCGCCTCGGAACTGACTCCGTTGGGCTGGCCCTCGGTCGGAAATCCCCACCCCTTTGCTCCGGCAGATCAGAATGAAGGCTACCTGACCATGATCCACGACCTGGAACAATGGCTCGGCGAAATTATCGGCCTCCCGGCGGTCTCCCTTCAGCCCAATGCCGGATCCCAAGGGGAATATGCCGGACTCCTGGCCATCCGCGGTTGGCAACATGCCCGGGGTGAGTCGGCCCGGGATGTCTGTCTGATCCCCGTCTCCGCGCATGGAACCAATCCCGCCAGCGCGGTTTTGGCCGGATTTCGTGTCATCCCCGTGGCCTGTGACCCCAAGGGCAATGTCGACCACTCCGATCTGGAAGCAAAACTCCGCGAGCACGGACCCAAGGTTGCCGCCGTGATGGTGACTTATCCCTCGACCCACGGTGTTTTTGAAGCAGGAATCCGTGAACTCTGCCAAAAGGTTCATGCTGCAGGCGGTCAGGTCTACATGGACGGGGCCAACCTCAATGCCCTTGTGGGGATCTGCCGCCCGGGGGAGTTTGGCATCGATGCCTGCCACTTAAACCTTCATAAAACTTTCTGCATTCCCCACGGCGGTGGCGGCCCCGGCGTGGGTCCGATTGCCGTCGCATCGCATCTGGCACCTTACCTTCCATCCAATCCGCTTCTACCCACCGAATCCGGTCATGTCGGAGCCGTGGCCTCCGCCCCTTACGGCAGTGCCAGTATTCTGGTCATCCCCTGGATGTATCTGGCGATGATCGGATCGAAAGGGCTCACCCTTTGCACCCAGGTCGCCATCCTAAACGCCAACTACCTCGCCCATCGTCTTTCCCAACATTACCCCATCCTTTACCGCGGCGCGGGTGGATGGGTCGCTCATGAGTTCATCCTCGATCTCCGCCCTTTTAAAGCCAGTGCCGGCATTGAAGTCGAGGATGTGGCCAAACGCCTGATGGATTACGGATTTCATGCCCCGACCATGTCCTGGCCAGTGGCCGGCACCTTGATGATCGAGCCTACCGAATCGGAATCACGAGAGGAGATGGACCGCTTTGCCGATGCCCTGATCTCCATTCGCAAGGAGATTGCCGAAATTGAGGCCGGGAAAATGGATCGCACCCGAAATCCCCTCAAGTTGGCTCCTCACCCGGCCAGAGACGTAATCTCGGACTCCTGGAATCGGCCCTACTCCCGCGAGTTGGCTGCTTATCCCGCGCCGTGGACCCGTACATGGAAATACTGGCCCCCGGTATCCCGCATCGATGCTGTCCATGGAGACCGCAACCTCGTCTGCTCCTGCCCTTCGGTCTCCGATTTGGCTGATTAAATCAGATTCTCTTCCCTCTTCATCCTCACCTTCCCAGGAAAGCTGCTAACTTTTCGCTGATGCCACCTCAATCCCCGTATATTTCGCTGATTGCTCTTCGGCATGATACGAACTCCTGACTAACGGTCCGCTCTCGCAAACTCCGAAACCCAGAGCCAAGGCTTTCTCCTTCCATCGGGCAAACTCCCCGGGAGTCACCCACCGCTCTATCGGCAGATGTTTCGGGGTGGGCCGCAAATACTGCCCCAAAGTCAATATATCCACCTTCTCCCCTGCCAAATCCACGAGAGTCTCCTCAATCTCCTCCTCTCGCTCCCCGATCCCGAGCATCAGGCCGGTCTTGGTCACAAAACCCTTGGCCTTGGCCCGGGTGAGCACTTCAAGACTCCGTTCATACTGCGCCTGAACCCGAACTGGCTTTTGCAGCCGCCGGACTGTTTCCATGTTGTGGTTCAAAATATCCGGCTCGGCCTCCAGGACCGTATTCAGACTTTCCTCTCTGCCCTTGAAATCAGGAATCAACACTTCGATATGGGTTTCCGGATTGACGTTTCGAACAGCCCGAATGGTTTGCGCCCAAATCTCTGCGCCGCCGTCCGGCAGGTCGTCGCGGGCCACTGAGGTGATCACCGCATGTTGCAACCCCATGATCCGAACTGCATCCGCTACCCGGGCGGGTTCAGCCCAATCAACCTCCCCCGGCTTGCCTGTGGCGATGGCACAAAAACGGCAACTACGGGTGCAGGTCTCACCGAGAATCATAATCGTGGCCGTCCCACGACTCCAACACTCCCCTAGATTGGGACAATGGGCACTTTCACATACCGTGTGCAACCGGTTGTCTTTTACTAGGTTACGAACCTTTAGGTATCCGGGTCCGCCAGGTATTTTCGCCCGTAGCCATGGTGGCTTTCTATCCATCCCACAAACCTAGCAAAAAAAACCACCCCACGCACCAAGATCTCCCCTAGTCATTTCAATTATTCACCCTTGTTCACCAATCATTTTTCCATGAGAGGGGGAAGGGTTGGTACCATAAGCATTTCCGTTGATTCTCTCACTTCATGCTTACCGCATCGAAAGCATTTAGGGGGTTATTGCTGGGGGCTTTTTTCCTTCAGTGGACCTCGCATGGGCTCAGGGCCATGGATGATGAAACCGCCAAAACCATCGCCGATCTCAAGGCACAGGTCCAAACACTTATCGAGGAGGTGAAAAAAATCAAAAACCAGGACCGTGGCAGCCCTCCCGTCACTCGACTACGAACCCCTTCCGAGGAACCGGCAAATCCAACCATCATCCCTCCGCACCCTATTGGTTATACTCCTTTTCTACCTTCCAAAACGTCCTCGCCCCCCAAAAAAAACCCTTTCCTTTCCCCGGAGTCCAAGGAACAACCCACCATGGAACAAACCGTCGAGGGGACCACCGAATTCGCGCCCAGATCCGAACAGCAGCCCAGCATGGATCTTCCGATGGTCGATATTTCAGAGAAGGGCATGATTTTCCGCTCCAAGGATAACCACCACCTGATTCGGTTGGGTGGATTGCTGCAACTCGACGACCGGCAGTTCGTCGATCCGGGAACTACGGATATGTCCAAGTTTCTTGTCCGCCGGGCTCGCCCCTATGCGTCCGGCTACTTTTACGATGACTGGGAATACCGCTTTGCGCCGGAGTTTGCCCTGTCCTCGCCCAATGCCACCTCCTATTCCACCACCATCGCCGATGCCTTCATTAATTTTGATACCGTGGAAGAAATTCAGGTGCAGGCCGGCAAATTCACCGTTCCGGTGGGCCTGGAAATGCTCACCCCCGTGGCCTTCATTCCCTTTGCCGAGCGTTCCCTGACCTCTAACTTAATTCCCAATCGGGATTTGGGGGTCATGGCTCACGGGATCGTTTTTTCGGAAAAGTTATCCTGGGCGGCCATGGTGGGATCGGGATCGCGCAACGACACGGTTCAAAGTGGTTTGGACTACGGAACCGGCCCTGTGGGTTACTTTCGCCTTTTTTGCCAGCCTTTTCGGGACGAACCCGAAGTGCCGGAGGAACTGCATGGTCTTCACTTGGGTGTGGGGGGGAGCATCGGATGGCAGACTGAGAACCGATCCATCAGTTCATCCAACCTTTTTCAAAACTACAGCACGGATGGCGGAAACACCTTTCTATCTTTTCCCAATGGCCTTGGAGTTCAGGGGGAAGTTTGGAGGATCAGCCCACAACTCTACTATAATAACGGTCCCGTTTCGGTTTGGGGTGAGTTCACCGCCGAACAGCAGGGGGTCAATACAGCCGGCATTTACGGCTCCTCCGGAGGGGGCTTTACCAATTACCAGACCACCGCTTGGGACGTGGAGGTGGATTGGGTGATTACGGGAGAACCCTGCTCGCTTGGGGGGGTAGTTCCGCAGCGCCCGCTGGATTTCTCCAGTGGAGATATCGGGGCCTGGGAACTTGCTTTCCGGTATGACGGCCTGGCTGCGGGAGCCAATATGTTTCGCCCGGTGAGTGAAGGGGGGATGGGGATCTCCCAGACGAGTAACGCGACTGGGGTAAATGGCGCCTCCCTGGCCCTCAATTGGTATCCCAACCGGATTATTCGGCTCGGGGTAACGGTGGAATACAACGCCTTCACGGGAGGTGGCGCCCCCAACACCGTCGTGGAAAACAACGAGCTTGGATTCATCACCCGACTGCAACTGTTCTACTAAGCATCCTTGTGCAAATCCGAAAGATCGCTTGAGTTTACCTATGAAACCCTCTTTTGGGTCGATTCAAGCCCTGCTTTTGCTGATCTCTTTTTCCCATTCTTTGGCCGGGGTACCTGCGGAAAAAGCACGCGCCACCCTGGAGGCGGGCAACCTCCGCTTCACCGAAGGAAAAGCGCTGGCCCACTCCTGGCAAAAGGGAAACGTAGCCAAAACAGGAGCTCTTGGACAAACCCCTTCCGTCGCCGTCTTGACCTGTGCCGACTCCCGTACCCCGCCCGAACTGATTTTCGACATGGGGGTTGGCGACCTTTTTGTCTGTCGGAATGCGGGCGGTTTTGACACCCCGGAAGTGAATGCCACGTTTGAATATGGGGTGGTCGCCCTCGGTGTGCATACGATTCTTGTCCTCGGCCACACCAAGTGCGGCGCCGTCACTGCCACCCTCGAAGGCAAGCCGGTTCCGGGAAATATTTCCCTGTTAACCAAAGCCCTTCAGCCGGGGATTGAAAAAATCCACCGGGAACACAGCGATCTCTCCAAGGAAGATCAATTGAATCACGCTGTCGAGGCTCTGGTGCGTTACCAAATGATGGAAGTGATCGACAACAGTCCGCTTCTCCAGAAAGCCAAAGCCGATGGCAAACTACAGGTTGTTGGGGCTGTCTACGACGTTGAAACAGGCCGGGTCCGCTTCCTGGATTAATCCCTCTCCTCACTCGTTCTATCTCTTTTCATGCCCTAGGCTATGGGGATGCTCCTGAACCCCGAACTCCTCGCCCCTGCTGGAGACTGGGATTGTCTTAAGGCGGCGGTGACCGCAGGGGCCGATGCCGTTTATTTCGGTCTTCCAGCCTTCAATGCCCGTCTACGGGCGGAAAACTTTACCGAGGCCGATCTGCCCCTGGTCATGGAATACCTTCACGCCCGGGGACGGCGCGGGTACCTCACTCTGAATGTCTTGATCTTCCCATCCGAGCTGGCCGAAGCGGAACGACTCCTGAACTGGATCGCCGAATGCAAGGTGGATGCCATTATTGTTCAGGACTTGGGGCTGGTAGGTTTGGCCCGCATGGTCTGTCCCAAAGTACAGATTCATGCCTCGACCCAGATGAGCCTTACCTCGCCTGAGGGAGTTGCCTTTGCCCGCAGGCAAGGCATCTCCTTGGCCGTTCTGGCGCGCGAGCTTTCCCTCCGGGAACTCGCCAAGTTTCCATCCCCGACCGAACCCTCCGGCCTTCCTTTGGAAGTTTTCGTTCATGGAGCCCTATGCGTGGCGTACTCTGGGCAATGTCTGACCAGCGAGGTTTTGGGGCGCCGCAGCGCCAACCGGGGTGAATGTGCCCAAGCCTGCCGCCTTCCCTACGCGCTTGAGGTCGACGGACAACCCAAGGATCTCGGGGATCGGGCTTATTTACTTTCCCCCCAAGATCTCGCGGCCGTGGACGAGATTCCGGAGCTGATTCGCTTGGGCCTTCACTCCTTCAAGATTGAGGGACGGCTCAAGTCCGCTGACTACATCACTGCCGTCACCTCGGTCTATCGGAAGGCCATAGACCGTGTCCTCGACAAACAACCCACACCCGCAACCCCAGAGGAGCGATATCGGCTCGAGATGACCTTTAGCCGTGGCCTCTTTTCCGGTTGGTTCCATGGCGTCGACCATCAACAGCTAGTTCATGCACGGTTTGGAAAAAAGCGCGGCCCCCTCGCAGGCCGGGTTTCCCGCACCGGCCCCGACTGGGTCGAACTGGAGGATATGTTTACCCCGCTTCACCCCGGCGACGGAGTGGTCATTGACCGGGGAACAGACACGGAAAATGAGCCGGGCGGTTTTCTATTCGGCGTTAAGGGGAATCGCCTTTTCTTTCGCCATGGCGCCCTGCCTGCCCATACCGCCCGTCCAGGAGACCGCGTCTGGAAAATTGAAAGCCGAACGCGCCAAGGAAACCCCCATGCAAACCACCCCTTTGCACCTGAAAGTATCCGGCCTTCCGGAAAAACCACTTTATATCCATGCGACGACCTTGGATCAGGAAGCCCTACTCACCTCAACCCTTCCCCTGGCTCCGGCACGTAACCGTCCTCTCACCACAGAGAGTATCCGAGAGCAATTGGGCCGCCTGGGCGGCACTCCGTTCCACCTCGGGGACCTATCGGTCGACTTTCCCCAACCTGTCATTCTGCCCATCTCCGAGCTCAATCGTCTCCGGCGCGAACTCGTCTCCCGCTTAACCCAAAACTCAGAACCATCCCGCTTAAGTGGAAAGGAAGAAATATCCAAAGAACCCATCCTACCCAAGCTTCTCGCCCCCATCGCGGCGGAGCGGGCATTTCGATTTCCGGAGGAAAGTCGTAATCTCAGTCGTGCGGCCAGGCTTTCCGTTCTATGCCGCACCCTCGAACAGGCCGAGGCGCTTCTAACGGAAACCCCTGACCTCCTTTACCTCGACTTCGAAGATCTCCGTCGCTTCACCCCGGCGGTTGAGATGATCCGAAAACAATCCAAGACCAACGTCTACCTAGCCACCCCTCGCATCCAAAAAGCCGGTGAGACAGGGTTTTTCCGTCTCATCGAGAGCGCAAAACCTGATGGAGTTCTCATCCGGAACCTAGGCGCTCTCGACTACTTCCGCCAAACCAGACTTCCCGTGATCGGCGACTTCTCCCTGAATGTTGCCAACCCCCTGTCGGCCAATCTCTTTATACGTGAGGGATTGCAGCGCCTCACACCGAGCTATGACCTCGATATCACTCAACTTTTGGAACTTTTCCGATCCGCTCCACCTGAATGGTTTGAGCTGACCCTTCACCAACATATCCCCATGTTTCACATGGAGCATTGCGTCTTTGCCGCTTTTTTATCCCATGGGAAAGACCACCTCACTTGCGGTCGCCCTTGTGATCGGCACCGGATCGCGGTCCGCGATCGTATGGGTGAAGCCCACCCCATCCGCGCCGATGTCGGTTGCCGTAATACGGTCTTCAATGCCCGACCACAATCAGGGGTGTCTCACCTCCCCGCCCTGCTGGAAGCTGGACTGCAAAATCTCAGGATCGAGTTGCTGGATGAGTCACCCGAGCAAGCTGTCCTGCTTTTCCGTGCCTATCGGGATACCCTTGCCGGCCACACCGACCCCCGCCGCTTGGCCAAATCCCTTGGCGCGCGTGACCAGTTGGGAGTTCTGTCCTCGCGCCCAGGTCGATAGATCCTACTGACCCTGTCCGCGACTGAAGCCCGGTTTACCGTCAAAGTTGTAAAGATTCTCCACCTTGACCCACTCAATGCCTGACTGCCGAACCCGGCCCAACAGTTTTTCCAATACCTCATGGGAAATGGAGCCCGGCTTGTCCTCGGGCAACTGAAACCGGCATCGGGTTTCATCCACCGTAAACGTTTCCGCCATTCCCCCGGGCCAAACCTTCATCCCGCGGTTGGATAACATCTCCAGCCTGACTCCATCCCCGGCCAGTGGCTGCAACTTGGCGGCCAGCTGATCCATTGTGCCATTTGGCCAAAACACAAAGATGTCGGCTCCCACCAACTCCCGCTTGGCTGTGTCCCGCTTGTAGGGAGGACGATGGGTCAAGGGGCGAGTCGGGGCCTTGGAATAATCCACCGGTTTGAGTTTTGCGGGTTTCTGACCCAAGCGCGCAATCACCGCCTGGGCGAACTCCTGGGTCCCCACCTTCTGCTTGGAAACCCCTTCCCGGAAGATGTCATAGGTATGCACCCCGTCCTCAATCGTTTTCAGCCACGCATTATGGACTTTTTCCGCCACATCGGCCTGACCGATGTGCACCAGCATCTGCACCGCACCGAGGAATAGCCCGGAGGGATTCGCCAGATTCTGTCCGGCCCGCCGGGGGGCCGAGCCATGGATCGCCTCAAACATGGCGCACCCGTCCCCGATATTCGCGGAGCCCGCCAAACCGACGGATCCGGCGATCTGCGCGGCCACATCCGAAAGGATGTCACCGTAAAGGTTGGGCATCACAATGACGTCGAAAACCTCGGGCGTGTCAGCCAGTTTCGCCGCCCCAATATCCACGATCCAATGCTCCTTCTCGATATCGTTATACTCGGCGCCAATTTCATCAAATACCTTATGGAAGAGACCATCCGTCATCTTCATGATGTTGTCCTTCGTGAAGCAGGTCACCTTTTTGCGCCCATAAGCCCGCGCATACTCAAAGGCATAACGAACGATTTTCTCGCATCCAGGACGAGAGATGAGCTTGAGGCATTGGGTAACGTCATACGTGCGTCGATGCTCGATGCCGGAGTAGGTGTCCTCCTCATTTTCCCGCACAATGACCACATCCATTTTTGGATGTTTGGTCCGTATAAAGGGATCGTAGCTTAGACAGGGACGAATGTTGGCATAGAGCCCAAAGGCCTTGCGGGTGGTGACATTCAACGACTTGAAGCCCCCGCCTTGCGGAGTGGTGATTGGGGCCTTGAGAAAAACTTTGGTCCGCCGGAGGGAATCCCAGGCAGTAGGCTCAATCCCTGCCGGATTGCCTCGCAAGTACACCTTCTCTCCAATCTCGATCTCCTCAATGTCCAGCCGGGCCCCTCCCCCCTTCAAGATGGCCAAGGTGGCCCCCATGATTTCCGGGCCAATACCGTCCCCGCGGGCAACTGTGATAGGTGTGTTTTTTGACATAAGCTGTAAAGGATTGCGGGTCAGCATGGTTCGGTCAACGTCAAACCCCCCGCTTGAGCCACCCTCAAAGAAAAAGTAGCCTCACCTGATGCGTCTTCTTGCGATCACAGCCGGGCTGATCTTCGTGGGCCTGCCCCTTAAGGCTCATGATGTGGTTCTCATTTCGGGCGGGCCGGCCCTCCGCTCCTTTGAGAAGTACAAGAAAGCATCGCATGACAAATACTGGGGAAACTTCATCGACTCGGCCCTGACGCGCGCCGAGGAGCTGAAAAAGGATCTAAAGCCCGGCGACGAGATCGTGTGGCTGGTGTTCCGCCCCAGTTATGTCAGTCGCACAAACGAGGATCAGACCGAATATCTCAAACTCATCGAGGAGCGCGGTGCCAAGATCGGTCTCTCCCCCACCTACTTCGACAACAAAACCCAGCTTTTCACCCTCCTGCGCCGGGACGGATCCAAGGAAAAGCCCAGGATTTGCCGACTCGAGTACTTTGGCCATTCCAACAAGAAATGCTGGATGTTTGACTACAGTAACCGCGTGGACGGGGGAGCTTTGGAACCCTTGGTGGTCCATGTCGACGACCTCGAAAAAATCTCCGGATCCAGCTTCACTCCCCATGCCGAGTGCGTCAGTTACGGATGCCATTCCGGAGAGGAATTTTCCCAGCGCTGGAGAATGATTGTCGGGCGCCCGATGGTCGGGGCGGTGGGCAAGACCGACTACAGCGAAGGCGGGATGCCCAAACTCTCTAACGGCAAGGAGGGATCATGGGTCTACTGATCCCCTTTTTCTTATGGATCGCCATCCCGGCCGTCTGTTTCGCGCCTCCGCTTCCCCTTCGTTCTTCCTCATCTACTACAGAGACCAATTCTGCAACCCCCTCGCCTACCCCGGTACAGGAAACCCGGGAGCCCCAAGAAGAGGAGGAGATACGAAAACCGGTGGAGGAAAAAGTGGCTCGTGCCACCTTGCCGGCGGCACACACCCCCGCCAAACATGGGGAGACAGATGGGGAGTCGTGGATTGCCCAGAGAACCATGGTGGAGGACTATTGTGGGTGGGGCTGGATCAAAAAAGAAAAGGAATCCTGGCGCCAGGCCCGCTGGGTGGCCTTGGAAGGAACCACGGGAATCTGTCCCCTTCCCCACACCTTCCTCCCCCGACCCGAAGACGACAAAAACTATCAGTACCGATTTTATGGATCGTTCGCCCCGTACCGCGCTTACGAACCCCAAGCCGATGTTTGGGTGGATGTCTTTATCCTGAGGGGCTTCATGAGCTTGGGACCCGCCAAGGAGGAGATCCGCCGCCCTCCGCCCGCTCAGGCCAGTTCCGGGGTCAACCGCTTTGCCGAGAGGGGCGCCAACGTCCGGTAGCCTTGACCTTAATACCCGCCTCTGGCATCATTTCCCCATGCGCGAACAGATCATCTTTGAATGCACGGAGGCACGGGCCGAGGGCAAACCCCCTTCCCGATACTTCGGCACAAAGAACAAAAAGCTCCAAAAAGACCGGATTGAACTGAGAAAGTTCAATCCCTTCCTCAAGCGCTACACCGTCCACCGCGAAAAAAAATAATTCCTGTTTACAGGACTTGGGTCGGTCCCTTTTTCGTCGCCACAGGAACCAGTACGGCGTCCTCCATTCCGTGGATCAGCTTCTTGTCGGTTGGACATAACGTCGCCAAAACCCCCTTTAGCTCCACCTTTTCGCCCGTCACCAAATAGTAGGGACACAGCCTCAACCTCCATTTTTCCTCCACCATCTCCCCCTGTTCCTCACTCCAAACCGGGTGGGTCACAGAAACCGGATGGGCATACTTCTGCAAAAGATGCGGTTGTTGCGGCCACTCGCCCAATGCACGCCGCACCTCCTGAACCCACCGTTCCTTAGGGTGGTCGCTTCCGACGATAACACCCCGGGAACCCCACGCGCGCGGGGAAAACCCACTGATCTTAATGACCAGATCCCTCGCCTTCTGACTAAATCCCTCCAGTTCACTCCAGGATTGGATTCCAAGCTCAGGCAGGACCCCTTCAGGTGGAAGCTCCATCGGTCTCAACGGCCAGGCTCTTGGAACCAAGGCCCTCAACTCCCTAAAGAAACCCTCGCCGAGCTCCTTTCTCCATCCATCTTCCAGAGGCTTCATCCAAAAGATCGCCCACCACAACTTCTCCTCCAGATAGGCCTTGGGAGGAGCATCCATCTTCACTTGTGGGCTCCAACTCGAACGAATGTCCTTAAGATTCATCCAATCAAACATTTCAAAGAAGCGAAAAGCTTTTTTTGCCCCCAAACTATAACCCTCGGCTGATTTGACCCTGCCCGACCCCAGCAACCACTCCCATTCAGGTCGATAATCGGACGCCTCCTTGGAAACAAGCACCTCCCCGGAGTCACCCAAGACCTCTCCCACCATTTCCCTCATCCCAGACTTTCCACCCAATACGTCATACCCAATGCCTGTGTACTGTTCCTGAAGCCAAGCTGTAAGTCCAATCCCACCCGGCACCGAATCAATCTCGGTCAAAGCCCAGCCTTCACTCGTTCGAATCAAATCCGGCCGGAGAACTCTTGGAGTCGCCCCCTTCTGATCACGACCCAACCGCACAACCTCATCGGGCTTCCCCTGGTCAAGCCACCCCGAAACCCAAGAAGGCCCCTCGCCCGTGGCACTGGCACGATAGATTTTGTCCGCGGCTTTAAGGAAAGAGTGAAGGCGCCTGCCTAGTCCCTCCAGAAAGCGATGATTTTCATCATCCAAAACCAGGGGACGATCCGTCCAGCGCCAGCTTTTCCCTTGAAAGAGTCCCCCTGCGGGAAGGTTCCGCCTGAGGGTTTCAAGCCAATCCGACCGCTTCATTTCGCAGGATGCTTGGCCAGTCGGTATGCCAACCGTATGGCGGCGATGAGGCTGTCCGGTTTGGCTACCCCACGACCAGCGATTGAGAATGCGGTCCCATGGTCGGGCGCACATCTCACCACCGGAAGCCCGGCTGTCACATTCACGGTGGAATCAAAATCCAGCAGTTTGGCAGGAATCAAACCCTGATCATGATACAGGGCAACCACGCCATCAAACTCCCCGCGATAAGCCCGCCAGAAAACCGTATCCGGGGATTCGGGACCTGAAATTCGTAGGTTGGTCCTTCTCTTTAAGCCCCTAACCGCAGGCCGAATGATCTCTCTTTCTTCGATTCCAAAAGCACCCTCTTCACCCGCGTGGGGATTTAATCCACAAACGGCAATTCTTGGATTCTTGAACCCCAGCCGCTTGAGAACACCAGCCAAATGAACCCCGGAACGGATAATATCTTTTATCTTTAACCCTTTCACGGCCTCGCGCAACGAGAGATGGGTGCTGACCAGCGCGACCCTTAATCGCGGTCCAATCATGAGCATCGTGACCTCGTCGGCTTTCTTGCCGAAGGCCTTGGCATAAAACTCCGTCTGTCCGGGGAATGGAAATCCCGCTCGCCGTAACCATGCCTTGGATACCGGACCATTTACCACCGCCGACCAGCGTCTTTGATTAAGAAAAAAAACGCTTTTATTTAAAGCTGCTTCCGCGGCTCGTGCTCCCGCCAAGCTGGGTCGACCGGGGCGTACCGTACCCATTTGGCCCACCACTTCCACCGCAATGGTTTTCCCAACCCTGCTCAAAGCCTTGCGAATCAACTCCGGCCCGACCCCGGCCGGATCCCCTAGGGTCACACCCACCAGCCTCGACCGTCTTTTCATAGGAATTTCTCGATGTAGGCATCCCGTCTCAATCGATCGATCCAGTCCCGTTGCACCTTTTCGCTCTCGGCGGCTTGGAGGGTGCTTTCAATGGCATCTCGGATGCTTGAAAGTGGCGTTACGGTTGCCTTTTTTACCTCCTCGACATTCAGGATGTAGTAGGCCGCCCGACCGTCCGCGGTGGGCAGTGAGATCAGACCACTGGATTGACCGGGCCTTAACTGGAAAGCCACCTCAGCCAACTCACTTTTCAACCCATCCCGCTCCGCCCATCCATTATTGTCCTGAAACAATCCACCACCGGATCGGTTGTATTCGGAGTATTTTTTTGCCAGGGACGCAAAATCCTCCCCTGACTCCACCCTCGCCAACACTTCCTTGGCGGTTGCCTCCACATTCTCGCTGCTTCCGGGAGCCAGATAGATCATCCGCATTTTTACCCGGTCCGGCTGGAGAAAGTCCCGCACGTGTTGCTGGTAGTAGGCCTCGATCATATGAGGAGAAATGGTGATGTATCGTTTGGCGTTGATGATCCGCATCTGTTGCACAATAAAAGTCTCCCGGATGTATTTTTTCCAATCTGCCAGGGTTTGGCCGCGCTCCTCCAACGTCTTGATCAGGGCCTGACGGTCACCCCCGAACTGATCCCGGATCTTTTGCCGCTCTTCCCGGTCGAAGTAATAATCGGGAAAGTTATATCCCTTTTTTTTGTAATCCTGAAGGATGAGTTTGGTCTCAATCAGGGAATCCAGCACCGTGTTCCGTCGGGCACGGATTTTTTCCTTTCTTTCCTCATTGGTGATCTTCCCGTTGGCCTGCTGCGTCTTTAGGTCGTCCTCCTCCATTTGGGTCTGGGCCAACACATCCCGCAGAGTAATGGCTTCGCTATTCACCACGGCCGCCACGCCGTTGGGAATCGAATTTTGTGAATAACCTTGCTGAATCCATGCCCCGACGGCCAAAGCCGTTATCCATACTGCTTTGTTCATGCTTTTAGCCATCCTTCAATTTGTGCGAGCTTATCGGG
>RGYX01000001.1 GCA_010031845.1 Verrucomicrobiota bacterium | reverse complement strand
GGGCCGAATTCTCGTTGCAGGAGCACGATACCCGGCACAGCACGGAAGTTCTGCGTCGACATGGCAACATGAGTAGCCCCTCCTGCCTGTTCGCCCTGCAATCCGCCTTGGAGAACGGTGTCCCCGATGGCCTCTGGTGGCTCGCTTCTTTTGGGGCCGGCTTCTCGAGTTACGGGGCTCTTCTTGAAGTTCGGTCATGAAGGGTCGCCGACTAACTCCGGAAATTCTCGACTCCCTTCCCCCCAACGATCCGGGGGCGCTGGCCAGCCGTCAGGATCTCCAGCGCCTCCACTCCGCCTTGGGACAAATCCGTCTCTGGCGGTGTTGGCTTCGCCAGAAATTTCGCGATCGCCCCCCCTCCAGCTTGGTCGATTTGGGCTCGGGAGATGGCCACCTGATCACCCGCGTGCTTCCGCTCGCTTTTCCCTCCGGTGGCGGAGGGGCTCGCCTTTTTTTTGTCGACCCCCAACCCTCGATTCCTGAATCAAGCCTGAATCTCCTTCGAAGGCAGAATTGGCTGCCCACCGTCGTTGCTTCCGGGGCCTTGGAATGGGCCCGAGAAGCCCCTCCGACCGAACTGATTTTATCCAATCTTTTCCTCCACCATCTAAATCACTGGAGCCGGATGGGATGCCGGCTTCTCTCCATGTTTCATTGCCATCCGGTTACCCTCCATGATGCCCGGGTCAGCGTGGAGGCAGGCTTTCACGGAACCGAGCTATCTGCCCTTTGGCCCCAAGAATCCTGTTGGCAGACCACCGAGTTTCGCAGGGGGCTTTTCAACCATTTTTTCTCCGCAGAAAAATCACCGTGAAACCGATCACCATTATCGGAGGGGGACTGGCCGGACTCACCCTTGGGCTCCTCCTTCGCCGCCGAAAGGTGCCCGTGAAACTTTACGAGGCCGGCTCTTATCCCCGACATCGGGTCTGCGGGGAATACCTTAGCGGTCGCGCCCTCTCCATCATCGACTCCCTCGGACTAAGAAATCACCTGGAGAGTTCGGGGGCCGCGGAATCGCAGGATGTGGTCGTGGCACGCGGGGCTTCAGCACTTCCCCGACACCAGCTTCCTCGACCCGCACTCTGTATTTCACGATACGCCTTCGATCGGTTGCTCGCCGAGGAACTATCCCGGGCCGGCGGCATGATCGAAACCCGTACCCGCGCTCCCACCGAGGCCGGGGAAGGAATCGTCCTCGCCACGGGCCGCCAACCTTCCGCCATCCAAGCGGGTTGGCGCTGGTTCGGCCTCAAAGCACATGCCCGTGGGGTCAGGCTGGATGCCGGACTGGAAATGCACTTTTCCCCTCATGGGTATGTCGGCCTCTGTCGGATCGAAAAACAACAGGTGAACGTTTGCGGGCTGTTTCGATCCCGCAACCCTGTTCCCGATCTGGCGACTTCATGGAAAAAATGGCTCGGCGGGGAACCCTCCTCCCTTTTACACCAGAGACTCCAACAAGCTGAATGGGAGGAATCCTCTTTCACCTCCATGGCCGCCCTTTCCCTTACTCCCCGAAAGTCTGCCGACCAGATAGGCCTCCGCGTGGGAGATGCCCTCACCATGATTCCTCCCGTAACCGGCAACGGCATGTCCATGGCCATCGAAGGCGCCTCTTTGGCTGCCGGCCCGATTTTGGAATGGTCCTCGGGACAAAGGAATTGGGCCACTGCCACGGGAAAAGTGAGCCGCCTGCTGGACCAGACCTTTGCCTCGCGCCTGCGCCATGCTTCCTGGTTGCAACACGCCATGCTCGAGCCTTTCCCCCAGTCTGTGGCCTGGACCCTGTGCCGAATGTTCCCCGGATTTCCTTCTGTGCTTTTTCGTCTGACCCGCTGAAACTGCGCCGTAGAGGACTTGAACCTCTAACCTTCTGATCCGAAGTCAGATGCTCTATCCAATTGAGCTAACAGCGCCTGACGTCATTCATTCTGCGCCATTTTTCTTCCCGCCGCCAGATCCAGCTTGCCGCTGGCCAAAATCGGCACCGCCTTCACCTGAATAAACTTTTTTGGAATCCAAAGATTCGGCACCCCCGCATCTCTCAAGGCCTTTTCCGCCTCCGTCGGATTGATTGGGCAGGAATGCAAAACAACCAGCGATTCACCCTTCTTCGAATCCTCCACCGAAGTCACCATCAATTCCTGCAAGCCCTCATGGAATACCCCTTTACTTTTGAGCCATGCCAGCAGGTGCTCCTCCACGAGGCCGTGGGGAACCATCTCCCCTCCAATCTTGGAAAATCTCGCTCGCCTTCCCTCAATCGTCAAAAAGCCGTCCGCGTCGACCCGTCCGAAATCGGCCGAGTGATACCACCCATCCCGCAAAACCTTTTCGGTCAGATCCGGCCTTTCCAAATACCCCGGGAAAATATTCGGACCACGGAACTCAAGAATTCCCGCCTCTCCAGGCAGCAAAACCTTTCCGGTCTCCTCCTCCACTGTCCGAATCTCCACTCCCCTGACCGGGCGCCCCACCGTTCCCTCTTTTTGCGCCCCGGGGCGATTCACCGCGATCACCGGCGATCCCTCCGTCATTCCATATCCCTCATACACTTTTACCCCGATTTTCTGCTCGAATTCCCGCCGTAGGGAATCCGGAAGTTTTTCCGCACCGGTCACCACCATGCGTAGTTTTTCCAACTTCTCTTGGCCCGCCCTCCTCATCAAAGTCCGAAGAAAGGTCGGCGTCGTGACCACCAGATCCACCGCGTGCTCCGCAATCACGGCCCCCAGAGCCTGGGGATCCAACGGGCTGGGATACGTCACGACCTTGGGTCCGCCCGTCAAAGGCCACCATAGCGTCACCGTGAATCCAAAACTGTGAAACAAGGGGAGACACCCCAAAACCGATCCCAATTTCAAATCCCCCAAAACCCCCTCAATCTGGGTAAGATTGCTTAGGATATTCCGGTGGGTCAGCACCACGCCCTTCGGCTCTCCCGTGCTTCCGCTGGTGAAAAGCAGGCCAGCCTCCCGGTCTCCTCCCTCCCTCGAAACTCCTGCCAACTGCGCCAGTAGCCCGGTTGGCAAAATCAACGCCAAGATCGACCAAGCCAACACCTCCGGCTTTCCCTCTTGCAACATGTTTCCCAAATCGAGCTTCCTGTCTGCCGCCGGAAAATGCTCCCCCAGTTTTTCTTCCATCGCCCGGGCCGTGATGACGGTTTTCAATCCGGACTGACGGATCGCGGAATCCGAAGCCGCACGTCCAGAGGTGAAATTGAGATTTACGGGTGTTTTTCCGGCCAAGACACAAGCCAGATTTGCGATGGCCCCGCCCGCCCCCGGAGGCAAGACAATCCCAACCCGGCTACCCGTTTCCTCCCTTTTGATCCTTCGGGCCAGGGCCAGGCCCGCTCCAAGCAGTAGACCCGCCTTCAGTTGCCGCCCACCCATTCCCCCATCCACCAAAACCACCCGCGTAGCCCGGCGGGACAAACCCCGCACACAGGCCATCCCAAGGGATTCAGCCTTCATCAATCCATCGCGGAGAGAACCGATGTTTTCGACCGGTCCATGGGAGAGAATCGGAAACGGATTTATTTGAACAGGTTTTGGAAGAACCCTGCGGCATCCTCCAGCACCCCGGTCGGCAAGCCGAAGCCCTCACCGATCTTGGCTGCGTCCATGCCCATCTGCTCCGCTAGTTGGGCCATGTTTCGGATGACGGCGGTGGTCGCACGGGAAGTGATTTCCTTGGAAATCGTCGCGGCGATTTCCGAGGCCGGGGCTCCATCCTTGCCGCCCAAATTGCTCATCCGGATGTTGCCCAAATCCAGATTCCCGACTTTGACAATCCCCGACATCCGCACATCCAGCTTCACATCCTTCAGCACCAGGGAGTCGATACGGATTTTCTTGGATTTCTCCTCTTTGGAGTTCTGGGGACGAGCGGAACGCTCGTTTACCTGTGCCTCGAGCGCCTTCATATTGTTCGCCTTGCCGCTTCCTTCGAACAGAAGACCCACATTATCCATTTCGACCGACTTGATCCGGATCACAGGACCCGTCACGGAAGCCACATCCAAAGTGATCTGCCCTTTCCCGATGGAGAGAAGATCCTCCCGACTAAATCCCTTGGGGTTCCCCAACCGAAAGTCTTTAAGCACTCCACTGCCCTTGGTCAGTTCGATACGGAGGCTTCCCAGGTGCACGGACACGCCGGTCGCCTGCTCCGTGGCTTTGACCACCGCACTGCGAATCAACCAGTCCTTGCCGTTGTAGAGAAACATAAGTCCGGCCACGGCGGCTAGGGCAGCGATCACAAACAAATAGCGGGGTGTTTTCATACGCATGAATCTGCCCTAGCCCCATCCTTCTCTCAATCCCAAACAATCCTCGCTCTTCCCCAAAAACCTGCTATTTTGGGATTTTTATGGCAGACCCGAATCTTAGAAATATTGCGATTATCGCCCACGTGGACCATGGGAAGACCACTCTCGTGGACCAACTTCTTCGTCAAGCCGGCACCTTCCGTTCTAACCAGGTGGTGGCCGAGCGGATGATGGACTCCATGGATCTTGAGCGGGAACGCGGGATCACCATCAAGGCAAAGAACGCTTCCTTTGAATATCAGGGAACCCGGGTCAACATCGTCGATACCCCGGGCCACGCCGACTTCGGGGGCGAGGTGGAGCGTATTCTCCGTATGATCGATGGGGTTTTGCTGGTCGTCGACGCCGCCGAGGGCCCCCAAGCCCAGACCAAGTTCGTGCTCCGCAAAGCGTTGAATGTTGGGGCAAAACCAATCGTGGTTCTCAACAAAATCGACCGGGAAAACGCAGACCCCAAGAAGGTTCTCGATCAGGTTTTTGAGCTCTTCCTCGAGTTGGAGGCCACCGACGCCCAGCTCGACTTTCCCGCCATTTACGCCTCCGCCAAGGAGGGATACGCCACCATGAAGTGGGAAGGCAAAGTCACCCCCGAAATCAAGGAAGCGGGCATGAAGCCTCTTTTCGATACCATTCTTTCTGTGGTCCCTCCCCCTCCGGGCGAACTGAACTCTCATTTCTCACTCTTAGTGGCCAATCTCGACCATTCCGACTTCGTGGGCCGTATCTCCATCGGACGCATCGTCTCTGGCACAATCAAAATGGGCGACCCCGTGGCCTGCCTGAGCACAGAAGGAAAACCGGAGACCGGTCGCGTGACCAAACTCTTCTCCCACCGGGGGATGGAGCGCATCGAAATCGAAAGCGCCTCCGCCGGAGACATCATCGGCTTGGCCGGATTGGCCTCTCCCGAAATCAGTTCCACCATCGCCGACAAGCCGGATCGCACCCCCTTGCCTTTTGTGGCCATCGACCCGCCGACCATCCACATGCAGTTTCTGGTCAACGACTCTCCCTTGGCCGGACGCGAAGGGAAATTCCTTACCGCCCGTCACCTGCGTGAACGGTTGGAAAAGGAAATCCGCACCAACGTCAGCCTGCGCTTTGTCGACGGCGGAAATGCCGGCACGTTTGAAATCAAGGCCCGCGGAGAAATGCAGATTGCCATCCTGCTCGAACAGATGCGCCGGGAGGGATTCGAAGTTCTGGTCTCCCGACCTGAGGTCATTTTCCAAAAAGCGACTGACGGCTCTGTCCTGGAGCCGATTGAAACTCTCTACGCCGAGATCCCCTCGTTCGCCCTCGGCGACATCATGGGCAATCTTGCGGGCCGCAAAGCCGAAATCGAGGACATGAAACCCAACGGGGACAATACCTCCATCCGCGCCGCCATTCCCACCCGCGGTTTGATCGGGTTTGAAACCGATCTTCAAAACCTGACCAAGGGCATGGGGATCATCTCCCACCTGTTCCGCGAATACGGTCCTTTCCGCGGGGAAATCCCGGCCCGAATCAACGGCGTGCTCGTGGCTTTGGAGCCAGGCACCTCCACCGCCTATGCCTTGGACGGGTTGCAGGAACGCGGAACTCTATTCGTTGGACCCCAGGAGGAGATTTACGCCGGCATGGTGGTGGGGGAAAATTCCCGTCCCGCCGACATGGTGGTCAATCCCTGCAAATCCAAACATCTGACCAACATGCGCTCCCAGGGAGACGGCAAAGGCATCCAGCTCAGCCCTCCCCTCAAACACAGCCTCGAACGGGCCTTGGAATATCTGGCCGAGGACGAATACCTCGAGGTCACTCCGAAGAATCTCCGCTTCCGCAAGAAGATCCTCGACCACACGAAACGCAAGCGCTCGGAATAACCTGCGATCCCCCATCCTCAGGCATGGGGCGGCCTTTTAGGCGGTCAGTTGATTCCGCACCCAACGGCCCACCTCAGCGGGCGATACCATCTCCATCGCCCCGGTCTTGCGTGACTTCACTTCCACCCCGCCTTTGGCCACTGACTTCGCCCCGATGGTCACTCTCCACGGAAAGCCCAGCAAATCCGCATCCTTGAACTTCACGCCCGGCCTCTCATCCCGGTCGTCCCAGAAATAATCCACCCCCGCCTGATCCAAGGAACCCACGACCTGATCCGTCGCCGCTTTTACCGCCGGATCCGCCAGATCCAACGTCACCAACATCACGGTATAAGGGGCCACGGCCGCCGGCCACTGGATCCCATCCTTGTCGTGATGCACCTCGATCACTGCCTGCAAGGTCCGCGTCACCCCGATTCCGTAACAGCCCATCACTGAAGGTTGCTCCTTCCCGTGGGGATCCAAAAACTTCGCCCCTAAAGCCACGCTGTATTTTGTCCCCAACAAAAAGGCATGCCCCACCTCAATCCCCCGGCTCACTTTCAGCTTCTTGCGTGCCGCCGAAAGATCCCCCTCCCGCACCGTTCGCACATCCAACCACTTGTCGATTTTTAGATCCCTCTCCACCTCCACCCCCTTGAAATGAAACCCGTTCTCGTTTGCCCCGGTGGCCATCCCGGCCTGACCCTTCAGCGCCAAGTCTGCGACCACCGTAATTTTTTTACCTCCCAGGGTAGTGGCGACTGCGCCCAAGCTTCCCGGCGATGCCCCCATGGCTTCCTTGATCTCGGCCTCCGCGGCCGCGCGGAATCCCGCACCCAATGCCCTCGCCACCTTGGCCTCCTGGGCCTCGTCATCCCCCCGAACCAAGACCAACGCCGTCTCTTTCCCATTGGTGAAGACAAGCGTCTTCACTTGATCTTGAGCCGCGATTCCGTGCTTCTTTTCCAAATCCACGATGGTTCGGATTCCAGGAGTTGGGAATTTCTCCATCTTGCCGGCCACTCCTTTCCTCTCCGTTGGCCTGCCCTCTGCCTTCTCGATCGCCGCCGCGTAGCCTCCGCCCTCCTCGGTCACAATCTCTCCCTCCCCGATTTCCGCCGGCACACTGAACTCATGGGAACTGGCCCCCCCCATCACCCCGGTGTCCGCCTCGGTCTGCAGGGCCTGAAGCCCCACGCGGGAGAAGATTTTCCGGTATGCCCCCACCATCGCCTCGTAACTTTTCCTCGCCCCGGCCTCATCTGCGTCGAAGCTGTAGGCATCCTTCATTAAAAATTCCTTGGCCCGCATCAATCCGAATCTCGGCCGGATCTCGTCCCGGTACTTGGTCTGAATTTGGTAAAGGGTCCGCGGCAACTGCCGATAGCTTTGCACCTCCCCCGCCACCAGCGAAGTGACCACCTCCTCATGGGTCGGCCCCAGGATCCAGCGCCGCTCCTGATGATCCTTCACATGGAACAGGACATCCGCCGCCGCCTGAATCCGGCCGCTCTTCTCCCAAAGATCCGGGGGTTGCAAGGCAGGCATCAAAATCTCCAATGCCCCCGCTTGGTCCATCTCCTCACGCACGATCCTTTCCACCTTCCGCAGGGCTCGCAGCCCCAAGGGAAGAAAAGTATAGAGCCCGCTTGTCAGTTTGCGCGCCAACCCCGCCCGCAGGAGGAGTTGATGACTTGCAATCTCGGCTTCCGCCGGGGCGTCCCGCAAGGTGGTGAGAAGAGCTTGGGTCCAACGCATGGAGTCAGCAGGCTACGCCAGCCACCGCTCCGCCTCAATCCCGACCTACTCGACCCAAAAAGCCTCAGCCAAGCTCCTTGCCACTTCCGCTTCGGGCATCTTCTTGCCCTGCCAGAGGCCCACTGGCTTGATGCCAATCCGGGCATTGGTCAAAAAGATTTCCTCCGCCCCATCCAACTCGTCCATCCCCCACCTCCCCTCCTCCACTCTCCTTCCGCTTTTTTCCAAAATCCACCTCCGTACCGTCCCCCCCCGGCAACCACAATCCCTCGCCGGCGTTCGTATCAACCCGTTCTTCACCCAGAAAAGATTGGCCATCGAAGCCGAAGCCAGCTCCCCCCTTTCATTGAGCATGACCACCTCGGCATCGGCACCTTCCGCCTCTGTTTTCGCCTGGATCCGGTTCAGATAGCTCAACGTTTTGTACCGTGCCTCCCAGGAAGTTGACCAGACCCCGGTGGTGGCCAGGTTCAGTTTGTATTTGGCCGGCGGCAGTTCCACCCCCTCGCTCCACCAACTCCTGGTTCCGGTTTGGGTGACAAACCAACGCCAAAGTCCGAATCCCGGGGGAACTCTGCCAAACTCCTTTTCCGAAATCTGGAGACCCAGCGCCTGTGCGGACTCCCGGATCGATTCCAAATGCCAATCCCGCCACTGCGCCCGTCCATCCTTCACCCGGATTGTCTCAAATACACCGACTCCGTGCCGGAACCCAGCGTCCCAGACGGGAACTTGGGCCACCCCGCTCACACCCGTGCTTTCCTCGACCCAAGATACGCCGCCATCGCCTCCACCATCACCCGGGCCTTTGCCTTCGTCTCGTCGTACTCGGACTCAGGGTCTGATCCTGCCGTGATTCCGCTTCCCACCCCGCACCGAACGAAATCCCCATCAATCTCCGCCATCCGGATTCCCATGGCAAAACGGGCCGAGCCGTCGTAACCAAAATATCCGACGGCCCCGGTGTAAAAACCCCGCGGTTCAGCCTCAAGTTTTTTCAAGATCTGCACCGCCCTTCCCTTGGGTGCTCCTGTCACCGAGCCGCCTGGCAGACATTCTAACACCGCCCCAACCGCCCCCATTTCAGGCCTTAACCTCCCCTCGATTGATGAATAGAGATGATGCACGTGGGAGTAGCTCCGGTTTCGCACCAAATCCCTCACTTCCACTGTGCCGTACCGACAGATCGCCCCCAAATCGTTCCTCAAAAGATCGGTGATCATCACCAATTCCGCCACTTCCTTGGGATCCGTACCCAACTCAAAAGCCGCCCGCTCGTCCCCCTCCCGCCCCTTCACCCGGGCCCGCGTCCCCTTGATTGGCTGGGTGATGACCCGATCCCCATCGATTCCCAAAAAAAGTTCCATCGAAGCTCCGGCCAAAACCCTCTCCCCCATCCGGTAAAAAAAACTGCGGGGCGCTTGGCCTGTCCTCCACAGCCAACGGAAAAACTCCCACGCCTCCAGCCCCTCGACCCTACGGTGCATAAATCTGGCCAGATTGACCTGATAGATCTCTCCCTTCCGGATTTGCTCCTGCGCGCACCTCACCAACTCCGCGTACTCTCTCTTTCCGGTTCCACAGATCCACCCCTCTTCGTCCCCGTCTCCCGCCGCCAAACCCTCTCCATCCTCGGGCCAAAGATCGGACAAAGGATGCGGCTCGATTTTTTCAAAAAAAGAGAAATGCCAGTTTCCTTCAAAATCAAATCCCCCGATCGCTGCCCCTGAAGGATGCGGTTGATCCCACGCCGCCGTGATCTGCAGGCGCTTCCCAACCTCCTCCTTCAAACGGGCCGCTTCCCCCACCGAACCCGACAGCACCAGGTCAGGCTCATACCCCAAATAGGCGACTCCTTGGCCAAAATCCCCCCGCACCACCGCCGCCGTCGGGATCATGTTCACCTTGCTCAGGCGGACGCCGCCGCCACCCGTTCAATTTTCTCGAACCATTTCATCTTCTCTTTTTCGGGCAGAAAGCTTCCCTCAAAGGAGTTTTTCGCCAGCTGGACAAGATGATGCTTCTGGAGATCCAGCGCCCGCAGGCAGCCCAGCCAGTTCTCAAGCAGATAGCCGCCGAAATAGGGAGGGTCGTCCGAATTTGCCGTCGCATTGACCCCGGCATCCAAAAGTTTTTTCAACGGATGCTCCGAAAGGTTTTTGTACACACAAAGGCGAACGTTCGAAAGGGGGCAGGTCGTCAGGGGAACCCTCTGGTGGGCCAAATCCCTCACCAAATCGGGATCTTCCACGCACCGCACCCCGTGATCAATCCGGACAGCTTGCAGCTCCTGCAATGCCTCCCGAATGAATTCAGCCGGGCCCTCTTCGCCGGCATGGGCCACCACCTTGAGTCCGGCCGCCCGAACCTGGGCGAAGACCTTCTTGAATTTGGCAGGGGGATTCCCTTTTTCGGAAGAATCCAATCCCATGGCGACGAAGTGTTGCTTGAATGGAAGAAGCTCCCCCAATGTCCGAATCGCATCTTCTTCGCTTAAATGTCGTAAAAAACAGGGAATCAAACGCCAACTAATTCCGTGTTTTTTTTCCCCCTCATGCAACCCTGCGACGATTCCCTCCACCACCTCCCTGAGCTCAACTCCTCGGGCGGTGTGGGTTTGGGGATCGAAAAAAGGCTCCACATGCCAAACCCCGTCCCTCGCGGCCTTTTCCAAATACGCCAAAGTCAGGAGACGGAAATCTTCCCGGTCTCTCAACACCGCCGCTCCCTCATAATACAAATCCAGAAAGGACTGCAGGTCTTGGAAATCATACGCCCGCCTCAAAGCCGGAGCATCGGGAAACCGGAGCTTCACGCCATGCTTGCGGGCCAGGTGAAAGGTCATCTCCGGCTCAAGGGTTCCTTCCAGATGCAAATGCAATTCCGCCTTGGGCAGGGCCGAGGCCAACCGTTCCCGCGGGTTCATAATTTGCCCAGGGCCCCGGCGGCCCGCGTCAGCATCGCCGGGGTCAGTCCCGGCCCGGCCGCTCCCAAACCGATCCGGCCCGGTTGAAAAATCTCCCGGGCCACCTTTTGCACCGCTTGGGCGTCCACGGTCGCCAGTTTTTCGATCGCTTCCTTGGGTTCTACCACCCGACCCCGCGTCAGCATCGCATCCCCCAGCCAAAACATCTGCTGGGTGGTTCCTTCCAATCCCAGGGCAAACTGCCCGGTCGCATAATCCTTGGCCCGCTTGAGTTCCGCCGCCGCCGGCCCCTTCGCCGCCAACTGCCGTAATTCCTCGGCGATTAGATCCACCGCCTTGGTCAGATTTCCCGGCTCCAGCCCGGCAGAAATATAAAAGACCCCGTCATCCCTCTGCAGGTGCGCTCCGCTTGAAACCGAATAAACCAAGCCCTGCTCCTCCCGCAGTCGTTGAAAAAGCCGGGAACTCATCGCCTCCCCCAAAATCACGCTCAACATCCGGAGGGCGTGCCGCCGGGGATCCTGCCTGCCAAAGGCATAGATCCCGATGGCAAGATTGACCTGCGCCACCGGTTTGTCCACCACCGCCACCCGAAAGGCCCGGGAAACCACCCGCTTGGCCTTTGCCGGATCCTTGCTCTTCAGCCGACCCGAACGCGCCAGAACCTTTTTCGCCGTCCGCACCGCCTCCTGGGCGGAAATGCCACCGGGGATCACCAAGACCGGCCGAACCCCTTTGATCCTCCTCTGCCAGTATCCGACCAATCCGTTTCTGGGGATGCCTCCCACCGAGGAAATCGTTCCCGCAATCGGCCTTCCCAGAGCCTGCTCCGGCCACAACAGTGCATTCAAGGCCTCGCCCGCCACCACCGCTGGCTGATCATCCATCATCCGGATCTCTTCGGTGATGACTCCCCTCTCCCGTTCGACCTCGTCGCCCGGAAAAGTTGATTCCAAAGCCATCTCCGCCAACAGGGAGATCAACTCCGCCCCATGCCCGGCTGGCACCCTGCCATGCAGACACAGCGTCTCCTCCCCCGTAAAAGCATTGAGATCGCCGCCCCGACCTTCCACCTCACGGCTGATCTCCTTGCAGGAGCGGTTTTTGGTCCCCTTAAAAAGAAGATGCTCCACGAAATGAGCCGCCCCATGTTCGGTTCTTTCCTCGTACCGCGAACCGGCCGGATAAAAAAGCCCGACGGCTACGCCCGGAGCCTCATCCCGTGGACGAAGCACCACCGGAACCCCAGCCATTGTTTCTACGATCGCATACGACATCGGCCAAGATTATCCCCCCTTGAACGCCGCTTCCAACCTTAAGAATCCTGGGGAAGATAAGTCTATCGGATCGCGGCCAAACGGAAAACCGGCTCTTTGCGTTCCGTGATCTCCAGCCAGGCAAAGGAGCGGGGAGCTCCCTTGTTGGCCAATCCTGCGGCCCCGGGGTTGAGGTAACGCGTCTCCCCGATCCTCTGGTCCCGGGGAACATGAGTGTGTCCGTGCAAAAGAAACTTCACCCCTTGCGGCGTTGAAACCGGGGGAATGTGCAAAAGATGAAAAGTTTGGTCCCCCCGTTTGAGTTCAAGGCTCATGGGCCAATCCGACTGAAAATCCTGGTTTCCTCGGACGACTTGTACGGGAGGACCAAGACTCCGGATCTGCTCCAGAGTGGCCGTCTCACATACGTCGCCCAGATGCCAGATTTCATCCGCAGTTTGGATGGCCTCCATCATCGAGGCTGGAAGCCGATCGTGCGTGTCGGCAATTACGGCGATTCGGAGGGGAGAACCCACTTAGCGAGCCGGGCGGAAAGGCATCCGTGCGAGACGGGGCCGCAGGTTCTGCGGGAATCGCCGAGCCGCCCACTCGACCCCGACCACAAAAATCAAAGTGAATATCATATCGGAAACCACCGAGTTGCGCAGGAACGTCCATGTGGGCGGATATCCCGGCAAGCCGAGAGTCAACGCCTGCACCCAGCCCGCCCAGCTTTTTTCGTAGCCGGGCAAAAACCACCAGGCCTCCGTGTTGGTCAAAAGATAAAATAGGATCGAAGCCACCAGCGATCCGGCCAACCACCCCATCCAGGAAGGCCGACGGGCAAGCCAGTCTCCCAAAACGAAAATCAACAGATACGCCGCCATCGCGGCCAGCGTGGACCCGGTCCAAAGGGCCAACCCATAATGGAGGTTCAAAACCGCGTCGGAGACCAGCAGACAAAGGAGAGGACCCGCCCAGTTCCACGGGCGGGGAAGATAAAGCCCCCCGCAAAGCGCCAAAGCCGCCATGGGGGCAAAGTTTTCCGGTCCGCCTACCCAAGGCCGAAGACATCGGAATAGGGCGGTTCCCAGAATCAGGAGAATGGCCAACGGCATAGAGGAAGTATGAAGAGGGTGGGATCTTTTGGCAACGCGCGGCTCCGACCTTGACCCCAAGGCCTGGCCCACGCACTCTATCCCTTCCATGGGAAAGCCTTACAATGCGGTGATCAAGAAGCGCCGACGCCTGCGCTATTTGAAACGGAAAAAAGCGAAAGTCGCCGGAGCCAAGGCTCCTAAACCCTCCGCGGGATGAGCCCGGCCGCGCGGCCCTCTTCGGAGCCCGCGCCCCGCTACCTCTTGGTCGATGGCCATAGCGTCGTCCATGCTTGGACCGGTTTAAGGCAACTCCACTCCCGAAAACCCGCCTCCGCCCGCGAGGAATTGATCCGCCAACTCTCCCGACTGCATGATTCGGGAAAATGGAAGGTCACGCTGGTGTTTGACGGGCAGCGGGGTGGCAAGGAGGAGAGGCCCCATGATTCCATGGCCGTTCTATACGCCTCCGCCGGACAAACCGCAGATAGCATCATCGAAAGGATTGTGCAGGTCCATTCGGGACGGGGCGAAATTGGAGTCGTAACGGCCGACCATGCGGAAATGACTGCCGTGGAATCCCTTGGGGCGTTTGGCTTTTCGCCGGATTGGTTGCAAAACGAGCTGCAGGCTGCGGATCTAGAGATGGAGGATGCCATGTCCCGGGAACGAAAAAAGAAACTCACATGAATTCGCACTCCTGCCAATAACTGCAGAACAAAAACACCAATTCCCCTTGGGATTTTCAGGGGATGGGGAAGTCTTGCGCAAGACAAGAACCATGACGATCGCAGGAAAATTAAGTCTGGGAGGATCTGTGGCCCTCTCCCTCGCCACCGCAGGGCTGGCCTTTATGGTCATGGAATCCAAAACGCGTTTCAGCCAGCAGTTGCGGGCTGTGGAATCCTGCCTGCAAGGCGGTAAATTTCCCGCCTTGGGCCTGCAGTACACCTCCAACTTCATGGAAAATGAGGGGGAACCAGCGGCCACGGTCGGGAAAGCAGGAGAAAACTGGGGAGCGACCAGCGAGGACTTGAAATCAACCAAAACAACCTTGGATAAAACCAAGTCGGATTTGACGGACGCCCAGGCGAAAAATCAGGAGCTTTCCCTCAAGGCGGAAAAGTTGGACAAGGATTTAACCTCCACCAAAAGCGATTTGGATTCCACCAACTCAAAACTCAAAGTCACCCAAGAGCAACTGCAAGCCTATACCGATGAGCTCAAGGGCAAAAAACCCGCTGAGCTATTTTCAGAAATCGGCGATCTTTCGGAAAAAGTGAAGGTCGCAGAAAGCGAGAACAAGCTGCTGGCCTCGTCTAAAGAGAAGATAGAGGCCGAATTAAAAAAGTTGAGGGAGGGCGAGGAGATGAGACGACCGGGAGCCACCAAGTCCATTTCGCTTTCCGGCAAAGTTGTCGCGGTCAATCCCACCTGGAACTTCGTGATCCTAGATCTGGGCAAGAACGATCAAGTGGTCGAGGGGCTTAGCATGGTGATTTACCGGGGTGAAAAAATGATCGGCAAGTTAAGGGTGGTCTCCGTGGATGCCACCACCTCGGTAGCTGACCTGATGCCGGGCACCCCTGCTCAGGCAATTGAAGTGGGCGATCAGGTCATCTATTAAGCAATCATGAAAACCGTAGCGTGGATGGTTGGCGGGCTTTGGATCGTGGTTTTAGTCTCCGCTTGTGCCTCTGGAGGAAGCGGGAAGAACCCGGATGGGACTCCGAAGGACGATCAAAGTGTCAGCACTCTTCCTTGGAATAAACCCGCCTCTTGGGAAGGGCAATCCGCCATCCCCGGTTCCGGCGGTCGCTAAAACCTCCCCTTGCTATCACCTAACTGGGCAATCCACCCAGTTTGGCAAGTTCTTCGGCAATCTGGACGGCATTCCAGGCAGCCCCCTTCAATAATTGGTCCCCGCTGACAAAGAATGCCAGGGAACATTCATCTCCGGGCACAGCCCGAATCCTGCCCACGAGTACATCCAGGTCCCCGGATGCATCTTTGGGCATGGGGAAAAGATTTTTTTGCGGGTCATCCACCAACCGAAGGCCGGGTGCCTTGGACAATAAGGCTCTGGCCTGATCAACCGTAAGCGGTCGAGCAAACCTCGCCACCACTGCTTCCGAATGGGCACGTGGCACGGCAACCCGCACACAGGTCGGAGTCATCCGCAGATTGGGGAGGCCAAAGATTTTTTTTGTCTCCTCCACCATTTTCGACTCTTCCTCGTTGTAGCCATCCTTCCCCACCGGACTATTATGCGAAAAGAGATTGAAAGCCAGAACGTGGGGGAACACCTCAGCCTTCGGTTCCCTGCCAGCCGCAAATTCGCGGACTTGATGCTCCAGTTCCTGCATGGCTCGTGCCCCCGCCCCACTGGCCGACTGGTAGGTTGCCACGACCACGCTCTCCAGGCCCGCGGCCCGGTGGAGGGGCGCCAGCGCCACCGCCAAAATAGCCGCGGAACAGTTGGGGTTGGCGATCAATCCCGGTTTTTTGGATAGGAGATCCCCATTCACCTCCGGAACCACCAAGGGGACATGGGGATCCATTCGAAACGCGGAGGAATTATCCACCACCACCGCACCGGCTTTTCGGGCCGCGGGGATAAATTCACGCGATCGCGTGGCCCCAGCACTAAAAAAAGCCACTTGGACTCCCTCAAAGGCTGAGGCCTCCAGTTTTCGAACCTTCATCTTCTTTCCCCGAAAGACCACCTCTGAGCCGGTTGACCGCTCGCTGGCCAAGGGAATCAACTCGGACACCGGGAAGTTTCTGCGCTCCATCACCCGGAGAATTTCCTGGCCCACGGCCCCGGTCACGCCCACGACCGCCACTCGGTATTCCTGTTTCATGGTTCCTATCCTACCCTGCCGGCCTTCCGCGCCCAAGAACGTGCCCGCAATTAAATCAAGGCCAAGGCCATTGGAATCGACCGCGTGGCGTCCAGATGCTCCCGGGCAATCCCCAGCGCAGCTTGTCGATGGGCTTCGTAATTGCCCTCCATTAGTTTTGCTTTTTCCACCGCCTCATCCGGATTTTTAAACGCCACTAATCCCAACCCCTCCGGCAACCAGCGGGACCAGCCTGTCTCCTGCAGGAGAACCGGCCTTCCCAGGGAGAGATAAAGCACGCTTCGGTCACTAAACCAACCCGTCCGGGCGACCACATAGCCGGATTTGGCGGGGGAAAACTCCCCCCGGCTGGCCGCCAAAAAAGCCCGATACTCCTTCCAGTCGGAACAAATTGGCCCGGGCTCAAGGAACTCCCAGCCGCATTTCAAGTAGGTTTCCCTTTCCTCGCCGGGCCCCAAGTCCGTGACCACGCAAGGGCGTAACCCGGTGCGTTCCGGCCATTTTGCAAGTTTGGCAAACTCCGTCGCCTTGTTGCCGTATTCCCGCCCCTCCCACTCCACCGCCGCATAGCCGTACCAATGCGTCACGGTCGTCCATTTCCCCCGTCCCATTTCCGCCGCCGGGCTGGCCTGATTTCCCACGGCATCGGCAGACCAAAACCGCCGACACACCGGCGGAAGCACAGGCTTCCATGCATGCCCTGTATCAGGAATGACCGCCCCCCTCCCCATCGAGAGCCCGACACTCCAGAACGCATTGTGACCGGCAAAGTTCATGGGACTTTGATAAACCTTTGCCCAGATCTGCGTGAACGCCGGATCAAGATCCACATAGACACGGGCGGCAGCGCCCTCCACCAAATCAGGCCGCTTGAAGTGTCCGGACAGATTGAGAAATAGGTCCGCCCCCTGCGCAAACTCCCTCAGCCCTCTTTCCTCAACGCTTTCACCCTCGGCCAACAACGTGGCTTGGCCATCCCATCCAATTTCGTGAAGCAGTTTTTTCCAGTGAGCCAAATTCACGCTTTCAGGGAGCGAACAGGCCTGACCCGCCGGGTTAAATATTTCCTTTTCTTGCAGCGACTCGACCAACCAAACATCCCAACCAAGATCCCGCAGCCCCAAACCCCACTGAAGAAAGGCCCAGGAATTGCCTGCCGCTTTTTCGGGGAACCCGGCCAGGCCGACCCCGACGATCGCCCTCTTTTTCATCGGGCTGATGTCGCCGTTGCCAGCTTAGGAAAAGCGGACGTCTTTGCCCGGATCCATTTCAAACTCCAAGACCTCGATTTTCTGGGCGTTGGGCTTGAGAACCTGCGCCTCAAATTGGTGGTACAGGGGGTGATCAAAGGCTGCCGTCCGTTTCAGGCTGTTCTCGAACTCCAAAGCCAGAAAAAGGTCGTGGAAGGTGTCATGGCCGTTGACCGGGATCTTTTTTCCACAGGCGAGGCTCAGAACATCCTGGATTTTCAAAATTCGTATCCGGCTCTCCACCATGATCTCCTCCACCCGGGTGCCCGGAAGCCCCCCCTTCAACTGAATCAATTTAAGGTGATGAATCATGGAAGGGAGGAGGTTGCGTTCGTGGTGCTGGCAGTGTCAAGAGCCCCGAAAAGTCCCGCCCAATGCTAAAAACAAACAATCAAATCTAGGCTTTACAAAAGGGTATGTAAAAATGTTCACTCGAACCAATGGCCGCAAATCCGACAGTTTGGATGCCACCTTTAGTTATCCGGAGGCATCCAAAAGTGATACCGCAAGGATCGAGAGCATCTCTCCACGCTCTGCCCTGATCACCGATCAGGTGGAAATCAAAGGAACCTTGGCTTTTGACGGCAGTCTGGAATTTAACGGAACCTTCGAAGGGGAGATTATTTCCCAAGGGACCCTGTCGATCGGCGCAGAAGCTGTGATCAAGGCAGAAATTCATGCGGCCAAGGTGATTCTCAAAGGCAAGGTGCAGGGAAATATCACCGCTACCGAATCGATCGAACTTTGCGATCAAGCCGAGCTTTTCGGCGATGTCCGGACAGCGAAATTCATCGTGGCGGAGACGGCCACTTTCCGCGGACGGTCTGACCCTATCGAGGGCAAAGCGGCGGCCCCGGAATTCTCACCAGTTTTTCGCCGCCTGAGCACCAAGTCCGGAAAATAAGCCTCCTCATCGGCTCAGCCTAGTCTGCGGGAGCCCCCTCTTGGGCACGTGATTCAGCCCATCCCTGAATCTTCCCTCCCGGTTCCACCGTCAGTTCTTGAAATTGGATTTTACCGGCCACTACCGACCCGGTGGGCCCAATGGAAAGGGGGCCGTCAAAATTCGCCACAGGGCAACGGAGCTCTCCCTCGATCCGACCTGAAACGAAATCCACCCGATCCCCGCATTCCAAAACACTGCCCGGTTGGATTTCCAATAGCCCTCCGGACGCACCGGAACGGATCCGTGTCTGACCACTGACCCGCAAAAACTCGGGAGCTTCCAAAAAACCGCTCGATCGTCCCTCCAGCACGATGCGGGCCGCCCGGGCCCTGGATCCCCCGTAATTTCCCTTGGGACCTATCCTTAACTCCCCCTCCAAACTGATATTCCCAAGATGCTCCCCCAGAATTTCCCGATGCCCCAGCTCCAGATGCCGGCCACACGAGAGACAGGTGGAGGACTGAGCCTCCAAGGCCACCTCCTGAACCGCCCCGCAATCGGCACAGCTAAGTTCCCGCTTCTGGATGGCTTTCCGCTTTACCTTGCGGCGTCTCGCCCCCGCAGCCCGGGATGACTTGAAGTAGCAACCACAACCCCGGCAAACCGTGGAAAGAAAGTTTTCCGACTCCAACTGGGCGCAACCGCATTCCGGACAGAGAACCTCAATCTTGGAAATGATCACGCTCACGCCCGAACGACCCCCACCCTTAACTCCCCGCGAAAATCCGACCCTGGCTCGATTCTCAACGCCTGGGCGACACACTGCTTGCGGAGCGTCGCTCCGGCCTGGATCCAAACCTGACCGGTGGCCTCCAAGCCTCCCTCAATCTTTCCCTGAACGCAGACATCCCCTCCCTGCACCCTACCCGAAACCTCCGCTGAGGGGGCTAGGACCAGTTTTTTTGCCGCTTGCACGTTTCCCTGCACCCTGGCCCGCAAAAAGGCGTCGGCCGTCAACCGGACGTCCCCCCATACAGAAAACGTCCCGGAGCCAGACCCCGGAATCTCCGCGTTTGCGGAATCAGCTTCGGCCCCGGCCACGGATTTCATCTCGTATTTCCTCCAACAGCTTTTCCGAGCGTGTGGGAGGCAGTTCGTCCGCCGGTACGGCCAGCGAAGGAAGCCAACGCAGTTTTTCCAGCCAACGTAGAATCAGAAAAATCGAAAAGGCAATGATGACGAAATCGAGTATGGAACTCAAAAAAGCCCCATAGGCCAAAACTGGAACCCCGGCCTTTTTGGCTTCCGCCAATGTCTGGAAAGAACCCGCCCCTAAAACAAGAAAGAGATTGCTGAAATCCACCCTGCCAAGGATGAGTCCAAGGGGAGGAAGCAAAACGTCATTCACCAGGGATGTGACAATTTTGCCGAACGCGCCCCCCACCACCACCCCAACGGCTAAATCCATCGCATTCCCCCTCATCGCAAACTTCTTGAAGTTTTGCCAGAAACTCACGCTTTTGATGATGGTATCATCTCCCCGGGGATGCAACTGTTGTGGCGACCATAAAATCGCCTTTAAGGGGACTCAAACCCGAGACCTAACCAAATCTTTCTTAGGACACGGAAATCTGCCCCGGCTAGGACTCGAACCTAGGACCAAGTGATTAAGAGTCACCTGCTCTACCAACTGAGCTACCGAGGCGTAAGACGAAAATCGTAGCCGGAATAACTCCAGCCTGCAATTCCAGACCGCCTCAGACCTTTCCCCTGCTCCCTTCCGTCTCCAGCAACCTCAGCGCCAAAACCACCAACCCCAAATGGATGGCAATGTCCGCCACTGTCGAATGACCCCCGATCAGCATCTGACCGAAAGCCAGCGATAGATAGAGAAAGCCCGCTAGGACCAGCGGAATGCGGTTCCTACCCGCCACGAGAATTCCTGCGCCGATCAAAATCTCCCCATAGGGCAAGGCGCCGAGATAAAGCTTTACGCCCCAACCCGGAAGAAATCCGCTTTCTAAAAAAGGCTGGCTCAAAGCCGGCAGAATCTGGCTATAGAAATAGCCAAATCGAAAACCTTCCGGACCGTGAAATTTCAGAACGCCGGCCACCAGAAATCGAAAACCAAGAAACAACTGAAGCAAGAGAAACGCCCACTCCTTCGCGCTCCAACGAACCCAAAAAGGCCGGGGATCCATCGAGGCTTCGCTCATTTCTGTCTTTCCAGACGAAATTCCCGATGGGCGGCCCTCACCGCTTTGGGACCAGCCTCCTCATCCACCACCACCGTGATCTTGATCTCACTCGTGCTGATCATCTGGATATTCACTCTGGCGGCGGCCAACGCCCGAAACAGCTGCGCAGCCACCCCGCTGTGACTCCGCATGCCGATCCCCACCACCGAAAGCTTGGCCACCCCCTCCTTGAAAAGAATCCCCCGCGCCCCCCCGGCTTTGCGGAAGGGGTCCAGATAGCGCCTGACCTTGTTCAACTCCTCCTTGGGAACCGTGAAGGTGATATCCGTTTGCGCCTTACTCTTCTTTCCCCCCGAGGGGAGGGCGATGTTCTGCACGATCATGTCCACGTTGATGCCTGCCTTGGCAATGCCCGAAAAGAGTTTGGCCGCCACCCCGGGCCGATCCGCCACCCCCACCAAAGTCACCTTCGCCTGATTCTTCTCCAGACTGACCCCCCGCACAACCACCCGCTCCATGGATTTCGCTTCTTCTTTCACCAGAGTTCCTCGGGCATGATTGAAACTCGATCGCACCTCAAAGACCACTCCGAACTTTTTGGCAAACTCCACCGAGCGGGCCTGCATCACCTTGGCTCCGGTGCTCGCCAACTCCAGCATCTCATCGTAGGAGATTTCCCTGATCTTGGAGGCACCGGGTTCCGTTCGCGGATCCGCAGTGTAAACACCGTCCACATCCGTATAAATCTCGCAACGGGCAGCCTTCAGCACCGCAGCCAAGGCAATCGCTGTCAGGTCCGATCCCCCACGCCCCAAAGTGGTGATCTGTCCCTGCATGGATTGACCCTGAAACCCCGCCACAATGACCACCCTTCCGGACTTCAGGTGAGCCTGCACCGCCGCCGGAGTCACGTTTGCGATCCGCGCCTTGGTATGGGTTCCATCCGTGACGATTCCCGCTTGGGCCCCCGTCAAAGCCACGGCGGCGATTCCCCGGGCCTGCAGAGCGATGGCCAGGAGGGCGGTGGTGGTCTGTTCTCCGGTAGCCAGCAAAAGATCCATCTCCCTCTCGCTCGGTTCCGCATGCAAACCCCGGGCCATTTTGAGCAAGCCGTCGGTTACCCCGCTCATCGCCGAGACCACCACCACCAGTCGGTTTCCTTTCCGGCGGGACTCCGCAACCCGATCGGCCACCTTTTGGATCCGCTCCAAATTGGCCACCGAAGTACCACCGTATTTTTGCACCAACAAAGCCATCTGCGCACTTTGCCCGATTTTTTGTGAAGTTTAAGCCTGAAGTTCGCAGGGCTTAGCCCTACACATCTTGATCTTCATCTTGGCAAGGTTCTTTGATAGAAAGTCACGATGCCCGACCTTCGAATCTCCACCCGCGACACCCTGACCTCCGCCGGCAAATCCTACGCCTACCAGTCCCTTCCCAAACTGGGAAGAGAACTGAAAGTCGATCTTTCCCGCCTGCCTGTCTCTCTCCGCATCGTTTTGGAATCAGTGCTCCGCCATTGCGACGGCCTGAAGGCCCGCCCGCGGGATGTGGAAAATCTGGCTCATTGGAACGCTGCGAAACCGGCTCCCGAGGAAATTCCCTTCACGGTCGCCCGAATCGTTTTACAGGACTTCACCGGCGTTCCCCTTCTCGTGGACCTTGCCGCCATGCGCGATGCCATGGCCCGCTTGAAAAAGAACCCCAAGATCATCGAACCCCTCGTTCCGGTTGACCTGGTGGTTGACCACTCCGTCCAGGTCGACGTCAACGGAACGCCCCAGGCCTTTATGCTCAACATGCAGCATGAGTTCAAAAGAAACCGTGAACGCTATGAGTTTCTGAAATGGGGCCAACAGGCCTTCGAGACCTTCGGCGTGATTCCCCCGGGCATTGGTATCGTCCATCAGGTGAATCTCGAATATCTGGCCCGCGGGATCTTCACCCAAAAACAGGCTGACGGCACCGTCCTTGCCTACCCCGATTCCCTGGTGGGAACCGATTCCCACACCACCATGATCAACGGCCTCGGTATCGTGGGGTGGGGGGTGGGAGGGATTGAAGCTGAAGCAGGCATGCTCGGCCAACCTCTGACTTTCCTTACCCCCGAAGTGGTCGGTTTTTATCTTACGGGAGAACTGCCCGCCGCCGCCACCGCAACGGACCTGGCCCTCACCGTCACGCAGATCCTCCGCCAGCATAAGGTGGTTGGAAAGTTTGTTGAATTTTATGGACCCGGTGCCGCCAAATTGACCCTCCCCGATCGGGCAACCATTGCCAACATGGCTCCGGAATATGGTGCCACCATGGGCTATTTCCCCGTGGATGGAGAAACCCTCGGCTACCTTCGGGGCACGGGTCGCACGGACGAACTCGTCCAACTCGTCGAAGACTACTACCGCGCCCAGGGGCTCTTCGGCATCGCCACGAAAAAGGATGCCTTGGCCTTCTCTTCGGTGGTCGAACTCGATCTGGCCACGGTTAAACCCAGCGTTGCCGGTCCGAAACGTCCCCAAGACCGCATCGAGCTTCCCTCCATGAAATCCACCTTCCACAACCTCCTTACCAAGTCCGTCACCGACGGCGGCTATGGAAAGAATGCCCAGCAAACCGGACAAATCGCCAAAGTGAGCCTGTCGGTTGACGAGCAGGAGATGATTTCCGACCGCCCCACGCCCGACCGGGTCGCTGGAAAAGAAAAACTCGAACATCCCGGCACCTTGCGTCACGGCTCCGTGGTCATCGCCGCCATCACCTCCTGCACTAACACCTCCAATCCATCGGTGATGTTGGCTGCAGGCTTGCTGGCCAAAAAAGCAGTCGAACGGGGCTTAACCGTTGATTCCACCGTAAAAGCCTCCCTCGCGCCGGGATCCCGTGTCGTCTCTGATTACCTTAATGCGACCGGGCTTCAGCCTTACCTCGACCAGCTCGGTTTCAATCTGGTCGGCTACGGTTGCACCACGTGCATCGGGAATTCGGGTCCGCTCCCTGCTCCGGTGGAGAAAGCGGTGGTGGAAAATGATCTGGTCGCCGCCAGCGTTTTATCCGGCAACCGAAACTTCGAGGCTCGTGTGCACTCCTCGGTGAAGGCCAACTTCCTCATGTCTCCTCCCTTGGTCGTGGCCTTCGCCTTGGCCGGCCGGGTCGACCTCGATCTTTCCCAAGATCCGCTGGGCCTGGGGAAGGATGGCCAGGCTGTTTATCTTAAAGATCTTTGGCCCACTCGGGAGGAAATTGGTCAGGCCATGAAATCCGCCCTCAAACCGGAGGTCTTCCGTCGCCTGTACCGGGACTTTTCGGAGCAGAATCCGGCCTGGAACGAAATCCCGGGAAAACCCGGCCTCACCTATGCTTGGGACCGCAACAGCACTTACATCCAAGAGCCCCCTTTCTTTGAGGATTTCTCCCTTCAACCGGCCCCTGTCTCCGGCATTGCCAACGCACGTTGCCTCGGAATCTTTGGAGATTCCGTCACCACCGACCACATCTCCCCCGCCGGCAACATCAAGAAGACCTCCCCTGCCGGGGCCTATCTTTTGGAGAACGGGGTTCCGATGGAGGATTTTAACAGCTACGGTGCCCGCCGGGGAAATGATCGGGTGATGACGCGGGGAACCTTTGCCAATGTCAGAATCAAAAACCTCATGTTGCCCGGGGTGGAGGGCGGACTGACCCTCAACCTCCTCGACGCCAAGAAACCTCAGATCTCCATCTATGATGCAGCCGTGAATTACCGCAAAGCGGGGGTTCCCTTGGTCATCTTTGCCGGCAAGGAATACGGGACAGGCAGCTCCCGCGATTGGGCGGCTAAGGGGACGCGCCTCTTGGGAGTCCGTACAGTGATTGCGGAAAGCTTCGAAAGGATTCACCGATCCAACCTGGTAGGCATGGGTGTTCTCCCCTGCACCTTCCCCGAGGGAGTGAATGCGAAGACCCTAAAGATCGATGGCACAGAAACCTACTCCCTTGAGGGACTAAGCTCACCCCCGAAACCGCGGGAAAATCTCACCCTTGTCATCCATCGATCAAACGGAACGCTAGAGAAATCAACCGTGATCAGTCGTCTGGATACTCCGATTGAGGTCGAATACTACCTCCACGGGGGAATTCTTCCCTACGTTTTGCGGCAAATTGCCGCACGATAAATAAACCATTCTATAAAATCTGCTTATATATGATTATAAGCATTTTATGTGAATTTATTTAATTTTAATAATATTTTTGACAGTTAAATATAGTATATTACTTTTAGGATATGCGCGAAATAGGTGATTTTAGGGGCTTTATAGGTCATATTTATATCCCCTTCGCGGAATAACCCGTCTGACATTATGCCAATGACCCCCACAGCATCGGATATTCAATCCAAAGTTTCCGCCCCTCCCAAAAGATCGATTTCATGGAAACAAGTCCCTTTGGTCGTCGGAACGGTTTCGACCTCGGATGGGCTAAAGTATTTGCGAAATTGCCCCAAGGGAATCGACCTGATTGAGATCAGGCTAGACACTCTTTTGGCCAAGGGAATATCTCCCGACTTGATCCAAGAATCCATGGCCCACCGAACCACCCCGACCCTTCTCACTCTCCGAACCAGGGAAGAGGGAGGATCCTTCAATTGGCGCTCCCGCCAACGTGTTCTGTTTTTTCTGAAATTCATCCCTTTTGCCGATGCCATCGATTTGGAATTGACCAATATTCCCCGCCTCGGCCGGGTCCTCCGGACCGTCCGGCGCCTAAAAAGGGATCTGGTGATTTCCTCCCACTCTCTCAAGCGAAAACTGACTCCCCTTCGCCTGCGCCGCCTCCTCCAGCAATTCCGCAAGACACGTGCCAGCGTTTACAAAATCGTTGGACTGGCTCGACGCCGCAAAGATCTGCACGTGCTGGCTGAGCCGCTCTTAAACCAATCCCACATGCGCTTGGCCATTATGGCATCCGGCCCTTTGGGTACCGCTTCCCGCATCTCTCTTCCAGCCCTGGGCTCTCGTTTGCTTTATGTCTATTTGGATGAACCAGCCGGCCCCGGACAACCCGGACACGCGACCGAACTAGCCATCACCGATCTTCGTTCCTACACCTCCCCCAAAGGGGCCTAATAGGCTTAGCTCGCAGGCCGTTTGGGGCGAAGGGCTCCGGGAATAGAATTTTCCACCTTACCCCCACTGACGGAGACTACGGGGAATCCGCCAACGGAGGAGGCTCCTCCGGACGACAAAAATCCCGCTACCAAACCCTGGATTCCCACCAGCACAAGAATGGCGGACGACAACCCGCAGAACGCCTGCGCCTTTTGCATCCGGATACGCAGGGAGCCCTTCTCTTTTTCGTTTCTCTCTGCCATGGCCTTCCCCCTTCGATCCAACTCTTCCATCAACCGGGAACGCTCCTGCCGGTATTGCTCCATTTGCTGCATGCGCTCCTGCTTACGGCTTTCCATCTCTTTCCTTCTGGATTCAGCCCCCTCGGACGTCATGCCGGCCTCGGCAGACTCCCGGTCAATCTGGGACATCCGGGACTCCACCTCCTTAAGTCGGTCCCGCAGGCCCCAATCCGCCTCACCAACGCCATCGGCTGTTTTCACCCCGGAAAAATCAACCCCTAAGGGAACCGCGGCCAACCCATAAACCGCGGCCAAAACCAAGAATCCAAGGTTCAAAAACTGAAAACCCGCGACCCTGACCACACTTTTCCGGGCCGGCAAAGGTCCCCGCAAAAAAAACATCCCCAAAAGCACCCAAGGGGCCCATAGGGCCATCGTCTCCCGATTGGACAATAATTGGTCTCCGGCCCCCAAAACACCGCCTACCTCCCCCATTTTCCACCCGCTCATGAGCAACAACCCCAGGCCCGCTGCCCGGAACAAAAAACCGCGATCACCACCTTCGCCCATCCCTTCAATCTGCCACCCTCCTTAGGCCAGCTCGAACAAAAACTTCTCCCTTCTTCTCCTTGCTCCTGTCGATAAATGGCACGCGGAATCTTGACCCCACCCGCTCCTAGGACCACGCTAAGACATGCTTCGGGAAAAGTCTTTTGCCAAAGGGGAGCTGATTTTTCGCGAAGGGGAGGAAGGGTCCGAGGCCTTCCGCATTATGGAAGGCCGAATCGAAATTTCCATCCAAGTCAGTGGGCAAGGAGACGTCCCTATCGGCCATCTTTTACCGGGCGATATTTTTGGAGAAATGGCCCTTCTCGATGACAAACCCCGCTCCGCCACCGCCCGAGCCATCGAACCTACCCGCCTTCACTTGATGAATATCGAAGAGTTTAACGACCTCTTTCTCCGCGATCCCTCCGCCCTCGCACCCTTCCTTTCCTCCTTTTTCGAACGTTTACGTAACACCAATGACCTGCTTCGCCGTGAACTCGAGTTGCGGCACACCACCCCCGCCGAAGTTCACCAACTTCTCGAGGCTGGGACCAGTCTCGATCATCCCGCAATCCACCCGGTTCCCAAGATCACCATTACCCCGACCAACCCACAGACCCGAAAGGCTGGTTCCCCGGATCAGGTAACTCTGGATCGTCTTCCCTTCCGCATCGGTCGCCGCCAAAGCGGGGAAGGCGCCGACATACTCTCCGCCAACGATCTCTCCCTCCGGGACAACTACCCCTATCAGATCTCGCGCAACCACTGCTCGATCGAACGTTCGGGATCCGAACTCATCGTGCGGGACCGCGGCAGCACCCTTGGCACCATCCTAAACGGCCAATCCATGGGTACGGAATCTGAACACATGGCCTTACCTCTCCAGCCGGGGGCCAACAAGCTTGTCCTTGGAGGGGAAGACAGCACCTTTCAGTTCAACGTCCAAGTCGACCCCGCCTAGCCCCGGCGAAAGTTTTTTAGTTGTTTAGTTCCTCGTGATCTCGGGAACCTTCCAAGGTTCAACGTTCCCTTCATGACGCACGACAAAAAAACGAAATCTCCTCAGCCCTTTTTCCCTCCCACCACCACGGTTTCCTCGCTTTCCTCCGGTTTCCCGGAGAGCTTGGCCTTGAGCGCTTTTTCAATCCTCGAGTAAAGCGCAGGATCCTTTTTCAACTCCTCCTTCGCCGCATCCCGACCTTGGGCCAGTTGTTTGCCCTCAAAGGCGATCCAAGCGCCTTTCTTTTCCACCGCGTTGTGCTCGATCGCCGCATCAATCAGGGATCCCTCGCGCGAGATTCCTTCGTTGTACATGATGTCGAATTCCGCCTCGGTAAAAGGCGGCGCCACCTTGTTTTTCACGATCTTCACCCTCGTTCGGTTACCCACCACCGTGCCGTCGGGAATTTTGATCGCATTGATCCTCCGAATGTCCACCCGGACACTGGCGAAAAACTTCAAGGCCCGTCCGCCCGGTGTGGTCTCCGGATTACCGAACATCACGCCGATCTTTTCCCGGATCTGGTTGGTGAAAATACAGACCGTTCTGGCCCGACTGATCAAAGCCGTCAATTTTCGCATGGCCGCACTCATCAATCGTGCCTGTGCCCCCACCGTCACGTCCCCGATCTGGCCCTCCAACTCGTGCTTGGTGACCAGGGCCGCCACGCTGTCCAGCACCACCACATCCAAAGCATTTGACCGGATCAATGTCTCCGCGATGTTCAAGGCCTCCTCCCCGGAATCCGGCTGGGAAACCAGCAGCTCATCCATGTTTACCCCGAGCTTCTTTGCATAAACCGGGTCCAAGGCATGCTCCACGTCAATAAAGGCCGCCGTGCCGCCGTGTTTCTGCGCATTCGCAATGGCCGTCAGGGTCAGCGTGGTCTTCCCCGAAGATTCCGGACCAAAAATCTCCACAATTCTGCCCCGGGGAAAGCCCCCAGCCCCTAACGCTGCATCGATCGCAAAACACCCCGTGGGAATCACATCGATCTTCAGCTTCGCCCCGGCATCCCCCAATCGCATGATGGCGTTTTCGCCGTAGGTTTTGACGATCGACTGTAGCGCCAGATCCAGATTCCGCCGCTCCGCAGTCTTGCCGCCCTCGCCCTTGGTTTCGTTCTTTTCGTTTTTTTCCGCTGTTTTGGGTGCCATATGGGATTAAACCTCCGTTTTGGAAAAAGGATGCGCTCCTCTTTGAATTTTTCTTCGTAGCAGGTCCAAAGCCGACTGGGAAGCCATGGCCTTGAACGTTTTTCTCTCCGGTACCAACTTCTTCTCAATAGTTTCCACGCCTTCCGCACCGGCGATCCCCAGGTAGACCAACCCCACCGGCTTTCCCGGACTCCCCCCACTTGGACCGGCAATTCCTGTCACTGAAACCGCCCAGTCGGCCCCCGTCCTATTTCGCGCCCCTTGGGCCATCTCTGCCGCCACGGCCGCGCTCACGGCACCATATTTTTTTAAAGACTCCTTCAATACCCCAAGGTCCCGCACTTTTGCCTCATTGGAATAGGTTACCCACCCCCCAAGCAACACCTCAGACGCCCCCGGGACGTCCGTGATCCGACTGGCCACTAGCCCACCGGTGCACGACTCCGCCGTCGCCAACCTGATCCCCCGATCCCGAGCCAACCCTACAACCACCTCCTCCATCGTCTCCCCGCCTTCGGCATACACCACCTCCCCCAAAATCTCCCTTACCCTCGTCACGGCTCGCTTCAATAAACCCTCATCGACGGATTTCAGCCGCAAATCCACCTCCCCCGGTCGGGCACAGTAGCCAATCTCCTTTAGCCCGATCGCCCGGAGTTCCCCCTCACACTTCTCCTGCACAAACGACTCGCCCTGACCATGCACCCGCAAAATCCGCGTCTTCACCGCCGTCCCGACCGAGGTCCGCAAACGCGGTTCCACGCACGCCTCATACATCGGGGCCAACTCCCGGGGTGGCCCGGGCAACACAACCAACATCCTTCCCTTTTCCTCCCATAAGAGCCCCGGTGCCGTCCCGTGATCATTCGGCAAAACCTCCATCCCCTTGGGAACCATCGCCTGCACTTTCACCATTTCCGGGGGGGTCAGATTTCTTCTTTGGAAATAGGCCAAAATCTTCTCCTGGATTTCAGGGTGATATTCCAAAGGTTTCCCCAAAAACTCCGCCACCACCTCCCGGGTCACATCATCCGAGGTCGGTCCCAACCCCCCCGTCACCAACAAAAGGCCACATCGGCTCCATCCCTCTGCCAAAATCTCCCGAATCGCCTCCCTTCCGTCCGGAACCGCCGTCTGCCTTGCCAAGGAAAGCCCCATCGCCTCCAACCTTCCCGAAAGGTATCCCGGATGGGAATTCATGACCTGCCCCAACAGCAGCCCCACCCCCTCATGGCCCGGAGAATCATCCCCCGATGCCTTCGACATGGTTTCGCTCGCATTCCTGCAACTTTGCAGACCACGGAGGACATTGGCTGTCCTAGGGTTTTCTTTTTTTGATTGAATCTTAGGCTCTCTTTTCACGGCACCTGCTGTTTTTCCCACCCCACGACTTACGACCTCTTCCGCCCTTTGCCCCCATGCCGGAGTTGGCCCAAAACTTATCCTTCCCGATCCACCCACTGTTCACATCTTCTGTGGATGATTTTTCCCAACCCCTCGACTTCCCCGCGCCCGCCTTCATTCCAATGGGATGCCAGTTCGCACCCGGAAAGATTGGGAGAAAAAAGAAGCCGCTTTCCTCGCCCGCTACGCCTCCCAAAGCAAGGAGAGTTTGGGTCGCAAGCATCCGGAACAGTCCCACGATTTCCGTCCTGAATTTCAACGGGATCGCGAACGGATTGTCCACAGCAGCGCTTTTCGCAGCCTCGAATACAAAACCCAAGTCCCCCTCAACGGAGTCGGGGATCACGTCCGCACCCGCCTGACTCATACGATCGAAGTTGCCTCTCTTTCCCGTTCCCTTTGCCGCTCCCTCGGCCTCAACGAGGACTTGGCCGAGGCCATCGCCTTGGCCCGGGATCTTGGTCACCCGCCCTTCGGACACACCGTGGAGCACACCCTGAACCAGTTGATGCAGGACTCCGGTGGATTTGGACGCCGCCGCCAGAGCTTGCGGGTGGTCGAGCAGTTGGAGATCAAGTACCCGGAATTTAACGGACTCAATCTGACTCATGAGGTTCGAGAAGGGCTCGATCCGGTTTCACAACCCGACACCCTGCCCGCCCTTGAATCCCAAGTGGTCGATATCGCCGATGAAATCGCACACTCCTGCCATGACCTCGAGGATGCCCTGGAAAACGGCCTGATCGAACCCACCGCTCTTCTGGGAATCGAACTCTGGAAGGAGACGGAATCTGCGGTCCGTAAAAGTTACGCCCGCCTAGATCCGGAAAGAACCCGGCGCTATGTGGCGCGCTGCCTGGCCGATTATCTGGTGGAGGACGCCAACCGTCAGTCTGCCGCCAATTTGGAGGAAGCCGCACCCACAAGCTCCGCCGATGCCCGGGCCGCCGGACGGCGTTTGATCACCTTCAGCCTGCCGATGAGGGTAAAAATTCAGAATTTGCGGAATTTCCTTTCAGAACATTTTTACCACCACCCCGGAATCAAAGAGGTGAATCTCAGGGCCAACCAAGTGCTGCAGGGTCTGTTTGAATTTTACCATGCCCACCCCCATTTGATTGCCGAGCGGGCCATTCTTCGGATCAAAAAAGAAGGGGTCAGCCGGGCCATCTGTGATTATCTCTCTGGCCTCACCGACCGGACGGCCATGCAAAACTATGCCCGCCACGT